>JAJTCR010000001.1 GCA_021325695.1 Steroidobacteraceae bacterium
GCCGTGGCCGGGGAGGACGTGAAGAACCTTGGCTGGGGGCCTGCGAAGTCGAGCGGGATGGCAAGGTCGACCGGCCGCGAGACATCGACCCGCCAGCGGCGCCCGCGCGCGCTGAACTCCAGTCCGTTCATGCGGTCATCTGTGCATGACGCTGCCGCACTGGCGGCAGGCGGCGTGGGCGGGGTCCGACCAGAACCGCTCGAAGACGGGCGGCAACTGGGCTTCGATGTCGGTGACCTGCAGGTACTCGCTGTACAACCGATGGCCGCAGCGTTCGCAAAACCAGAGAAAACCGTCGACCTCGCCGGGCCGGCGCTTGCGCTCGACCACGAGCCCGACGGTCCCGGCGTAACGTTGCGGCGAGTGGGGCACGTGCGCGGGCAGCAGCAGGACCTCGCCTTCGCGGATCGGCACGTCGACCCGCCGGCCGTCCTGCACCGTCCGGAGCAGCATGTCGCCCTCGAGCTGGTGGAAGAATTCGTCCCCGGGATCGTCGTGGTAGTCCTGGCGCGCGTTGGGCCCGCCCACGACCATGATGATGAACTCGCCCTGCTCGAAGACCTGCTTGTTGCAGACCGGCGGCTGCAGTTCCGCGCGGTGTGCGTCGATCCATTGCCGCAGGTTCAGGGGTGACAACGGTTGCATGAGCTGAGTATAGAGGAGCCACTATGGAACGAAGCACCACAGGGACCGTCGCGCTCGCGCTCCTCACGTCGATGGGCATGCCCGGCAGCGCCGTGCGCGCCGAGCCCGTGAGCACGGCCGCTCCGGCCGCGGAGGTGAGTGCGGTCTGGATCGAGCGCAAGCAGCTGTTCACCTACTTCGGCCAGACCACGTACTACTCGTGCTACGGCCTGCGGGACAAGGTGCGCTACATCCTGAAGCAGGTCGGCGCCCGACCCGACCTGTCGGTCTCGACCAGTTGCGTCGAATCGGGCGGTTCGGGCGTCGAGGCGCTGCCCAGCGTGCGCATCAAGGCGGCGTTCGCGACCGAGGCCACGCCGGAACTGCTGCAGCGTCTCGCCGAGGACGCGTCCGAGCGCGAGCTCGTCGCACGGGTGCGCGGCAAGGGCGACGACGTCGACTCCGCGACGGCACAGTTTCCGGCCGTGCGGCACCGGGTCGAATTCGAGAGCGAGCGCCGCGGCCGCATCGAGGACGGCGACTGCGAATTGCTCGAGCAACTCGTCCGCCAGGTGCTCGAACCGGCCGGCCTGCGCGTCGCGGCCGATTCGCGGCTCGCCTGCATGCGCCATTCGATCCCCACCGGCTCCGTGCACCTGGTGCTCGACACGTTGCGCCCCGCGCCGCAGCCCGACGCGCCGACCGACTCCTGAGCGAGGTCAGTCCTCGAGCGCCATGCCGCCGGTGCGGTTGAGCACCTGCACGGGTTGCGAGGCTGCCGCGTCGATCTGTTGTGCGGTCAGCGCACCTCCCCAGACGCAGCCGGTGTCGAGTCCGAGCACGCCGCCCTCGGCGACGTAGCCGAGCGCGGACCAGTGGCCGAAGACCAGCCGCTCGCCCGCGGTCTTGCGCCACGGCACCCGGAACCAGGGCTGGAAGCTCTGCGGGGCCGTCTCGGGCGGTCCCTTGAACCCCAGGAGCATGCGACCGTCGTCGACGCTGCACACGCGCAGGCGGGTGAAGGCATTGATCGTAAAACGCAGCCGGTCCCAGCCGTCCAGTTCATCGCGCCAGAGCGCCGGCTCGTTGCCGTACATGTGCGCGAACAACTCGCCGACGCGTTCGCCGCGCAGTCGTTGCTCGACCTCGCGCGCGCAACTGCGCGCTGTCGCGACCGACCACTGGGGCGGCAAGCCGGCGTGCAGCAGGCTCGTGCCGAGCCGCGGGTCGTGATGCATCAGCGGTCGCGCCTGCAGCCAGTCGAGCAGCGTGTCGCGGTCCGGTGCAGACATCACCTGTTCGAGCCCGCCATCGGTGCGTTTCCACGCCGCGTTGCCGCGCGCGATCGCGAGCAGGTGCAGGTCGTGGTTGCCGAGCACGACCACGGCCGCGTCGCCGAGGGAGCGGACGTAGCGCAGCGTGTCGAGCGATCGCGGACCGCGGTTGACGAGGTCGCCCACGAACCAGAGCCGGTCGTTCGCCGCGTCGAAGTCGAGCCGCGCGAGCAGTTCCTCGAGTTGGTCGGCGCAGCCCTGGACGTCGCCGATCGCGTAGACCGCCATCGCGTCCCGGTCAGTGCAGCACGCCCGGCATCGCGAGCCGGAACGGTGCGATCGGTGCGTCGAACTGCTCGCCGTCGTCGGCGAGCATCCGGTAGCGGCCCTGCATCGAGCCGACGGGAGTCTCGAGGATCGCGCCGCTCGAGTAACGGAAGCCCTGGCCGGGCTGCAGGTGCGGCTGCTCGCCGACCACGCCTTCGCCGACGACTTCCTGCACCTTGCCGTTGGCGTCGGTGATCAGCCAGTGCCGGGCCATCAGCCGCGCGGGCTTCGTGCCCTCGTTGCGGATCGTGATGGTGTACGAGAACACGTAGCGTCCGTCCGCCGGATTCGACTGGTCCTCGACGTAATTCGTCGTGACGTCGACGCGGATGCGATTGGACGCCGTTGCGGTCACTTGCGCGCCCAGCGCACGGCGAGCACGTCGCACGGCGCCGCGTGCAGCACGGTGTCCTCGGTCTGGTTGAACAGGATCGACACGCCGTGGCGCTCGCGGCTGCCGAGCACGATCAGGTCCGCGCCGGTCTCCTGCGCGATCCGGACCACCTCGCTCTTGATGTTGCCGGCGCGCACGACGCGCTGGGCGGCCTCGAGACCGGCGCGCGTCGCCAGTTCGGCGATCCGCTTCGTCGCACGTTCGACCAGTTCGCCCTCGATCTGCACGGCGGGCAGCAGCGCTTCGCCCATCGGCTCGACGGGCACGTACTCGACGACGTGCAGGAGCGTCACCGCAGCACCGCAGCGCGCGGCCATGTCGCGCGCACGCTCGGCGATCTGCTCGCTGCCGTCCGTCAGGTCGACGCACGCCAGGATCTTCTTGTATTCGCGCATGGTCCACTCCCGTCGGCCGCGATTGTCCGGCTCCGCCCGTGGGGGCGGCGCACCGGTCCTGCAAACGATTATAGGCGGGACCCGGGGTCCGACAATCCGGGATCGTGCGTCACGGAGCTCGGGGGCTCTGCGCGGGCGCCGGGGCGCACTGGCGCGCGAGTGCACCGAATTGCGCCGGCGACAGCGTCTCGCCACGCGCGCCCGGGTCGATGCCGGCCGCCACGATCTGCTCGGGCGTGAGCAGGCCGTCGAGCGCGTTGCGCAACGTCTTGCGACGCTTGGAGAACGCGGCCGACACCACGCGGGCGAACGCGGCCGGCTCGCCCGCGTCGAACGGCGCACGTCGGTGCGGGTGCAACGCGAAGAACGTCGAGACCACTTGTGGCGGCGGCTTGAACGCGCCCGTGCCGATGTCGAACAGCGGCTGGACCGCGACGTGCGGGGCCAGCGTGACGGTGAGGCGACCGTAGTCGCCCGTGTCGGGGCGCGCCGCCATCCGCAGCACGACCTCCCGTTGCAGCATGAAGTGCATGTCGGCGAACGCGTCGATCTGGCCGATGAAGTGGAACAGCAGCGGCGTCGAGACGTTGTAGGGCAGGTTGCCGACCAGTCGCAGCGGCGCGCCCTCGCCCCGCAGTGCACGGAAGTCGAACTCGAGCGCGTCGGCCAGGTGCACACGCAGCTCGCCGCGTCCGGCGCAGCGGTCCTGCAGTTGCGGCAGGACGTCCGCGTCGATCTCGACGACGTCGATCGCCCCTGCGCGCTCGAGCACCGGCACCGTGATCGCGCCGCGCCCGGGCCCGACTTCGACGATGCGCTGACCGGGCTGCGGGTCGATGGCCCGCACGATCCGCTCGATCGTGCCCGGATCGTGCAGGAAATGCTGCCCGTAGCGCTTCTTGGGGTAGCGCGCGTTCACCAGTGCGACGTCTGCGAGCGCACGCGCCGGCTCAGGTCGAGGGCGAGATCGAAGGCGGCGCGCAGGCTGCCGGTGTCGGCCTTGCGCGTCCCGGCGAGGTCGAGCGCGGTGCCGTGATCGACCGAGGTGCGCACGATCGGCAGGCCGAGCGTGACGTTGACGGCATGGCCGAAGCTCGCGTGCTTGAGCACCGGCAGGCCCTGGTCGTGGTACATCGCGACGATCGCGTCGAAGCCGGCGAGGTTCGCGGGCAGGAAGGCCGTGTCGGCCGGCACGGGACCGGTGACGTCGTGCCCTTCACCGCGCAGCGCGGCGAGCACCGGCTCGATCGTCTCGATCTCCTCGCGGCCGAGGTGGCCGCTTTCGCCCGCGTGCGGGTTCAGGCCCAGCACCAGCAGGCGCGGCTTGCGCACGCCGAACATCGTGCGCAGGTCGGACTCCGTGATGCGCAACACCGATTCGAGGCGCGCGGCGGTGATCGCGGCACCGACGCTGCGCAGCGGCAGGTGCGTGGTCACGAGCGCGACACGCATGCCGCCGCCGACCAGCAGCATCACCGGCAACCGCACGCCGGTCTGCCGCGCCAGGTACTCGGTGTGACCGGTGAACGGGAAGCCGGCCTCGTTGATGACGGATTTCTGGACCGGCGCGGTCACGATCGCGTGGAAGGCGCCGGCGGCGCAGCCGCCGATCGCGGCGTCGAGCGTGTCGAGCACGTAGCGCGCGTTCGCGGGATCGAGGCGCCCCGGCACGGCGGGCACCGCCAGCGGCACGTGCAGCAACTCGACGCCGGGTCGCGGCTCGGCCGTCGCGTCGAACAGTGTGAGGCGAGGCTTCGGCGCCCGCTTGAGCCGCGACCGGCCGGCGAGCGAGCCGTCACCGATCAGTACCACCCGACAACCGGCGGGTGGATCCTCGAGCAGCGTCGAGCAGATGTCCGGGCCGATGCCGGCCGGCTCGCCCATCGTGATCGCGATCGTCCGGAGCGGCGCCTCGACGGGGCGGCCAGTCCTGCGCCGCGTGTTCACATCCGGTATTCGACGAAAGCTTCGTCGCGCAGCCGCCGCAGCCAGATCTCCGTCTCCTCGTCTGCGCGTGCCTCGCGCAGCTGTACGACGCAGCGGTTGCGCGTGACGTCGCCGCTCGCGTCGTAGGTGCGGCGGCCAAGCAGCTGGATGATGTGCCAGCCGTACTCGGTCTTGAAGGGCTCGCTGATCTGGTTCTCCTGGAGCGCATCGAGCTGCCGCTCGAACTCGGGAACGAAGCTGCCGCGGCCGGCCCAGCCGAGGTCGCCGCCCTGGGCGGCGGAGCCCGGGTCCTCCGAGGTGACCGACGCGATCGCCTCGAAGCTCTCGCCCTTGATCACGCGCTCGCGGATCTGCGTGAGCTTCTGGCGCACCGTCTGGTCGTCCTCGACCTCGTTGGGCTTCATCAGGATGTGCCGCGCGTGCACCTGCGAGACGATCGCCGCGGCCTGGCCGCCGCGCACCTCGAGCACCTTGAAGATGTGCAGGCCGCTCGGCGTGCGGATGGGCGCCGTCACCTCGCCGGGCTGCAGGTTCGGGATGATTTCGGCGACGAACGACGGCAGCTGGCTCGCCTTGCGCCAGCCGAGCGCGCCGCCCTCGAGCGCCGTGCCCGAATCGGAGTAGGTGATCGCAAGCTGGCCGAAGTCCTCGTTCTGCTTCGCACGCGCGTACACCGCCTGCGCCCGCGAGGTGCGCTCGGCGATCTGTTGTTCGTTGGCCGTGCTCGGGACCGCGACCAGGATGTGCGAGAGGTTGAACTCGTTGTCCACGTTCGGCGACGCCTTGCGCTTTGCGATGCACTGCTCGACCTCGCGCGGCGAGACGTACACGCGCGCGAGCACGTCGCGCTGGCGCAGCGTCTGCATGACCATTTCGCGACGGACCTCGTCGCGATAGTCGCGATAGTCGAGGCCCTGGGCCTCGAGCGCCGCGGGCAGCTCGCTGAACTTGATGTTGTTGCGCTGCGCGACTTCGGTGAGGGCCTGGTTCACGGCCTCGTCGGCGATCCGGATGCCGAGGCGCTCCGCGCGCTGCATCTGCAGCTCCTGCAGCACGAGGCGCTCGAGCACCTGCTGGCGCAGCACGTTGCGCGGCGGCAGCTGCTGTCCCTGCTGCTGGATGCGTTCGCCGATCGTCGCCATCTGCGTCTCGACGTCGCTGCGCAGGACGATGCCGTCGTTGACGACGGCGGCGACGCGGTCGAGCAGGACACCGGTCGAGCTCAACTCCTTGGATTGGGCGTGCGCGCTTCCGGCGGCGGCCGCCAGCAACGCGAGCGCGCCGAAAAACTGCTTGATTATCAAGGGCATCTCAGGTCTGAGGTGCGGACGGGAGCGCGGAGTATCCCCGAATCGCATCGCGCAGGAAAGCTTCGTTGTCGACTCCGACATTGGACAATCCCTTGAGTTCCAGCTGGATCCCGAAGGACGTCTCGGCGTCGCCGGTGCGGCTCGACACGAACCTGCGCGTGATCAGCCGCACGGCCCAGCAGCACGAGGAGTACTCGAAGCCGACGAACTGGTCGAGCGTCTTCTCCTCCTGCAGCGAATACACGTAACGCGCGAAGCCGCGCCATTGTTCATTGATCGGCCACGCCCCCGAGACGTCGACCTGCTCGAGCAGGTCGCGGCGGAACCGGTAGCCGGCGTTGAATACGCGGGCGGGTGCCGGGGCGTACTGGATGAACGTCTCGGAGCGCTCGCCCTGGGTCTGGTCGGGGTTCCACTGATAGGCAAAGCGCGCGTTCCAGTTCTTGAACGCCGCGAGCTCGAGTTCCGCGACGACGTCCGAGGACGAGCGGTCGCGCACGGGTTCGTCGGGCAGGCGTACGCGCGGATCCTCGAAGTAATAGGCCTGGCCGAGCGTGGCACTGAGATACTGCGTGCCGCGCGTCGAATCGAGCAGGCGCGTCGTGACGCCGACACTGACCTGGTTTGCGTCGCCGACCCGATCGGGACCGACGTAGCGATTGTCACGGAACAACTGCACGAGGTTGAGGTCGGGGATGCCCGTGTCGAAGACGGGCAGCTCGTCCTGGTTGCGGAACGGCACGTACAGGTACAGCACCCGTGGTTCGAGCGTCTGCAGCCGGCGACCGCGCGTGCCTGCCTCGCGCTCCAGCACGAAGCCGGCGTCGAGGCTTGCCGTGGGCAGCGACCGGCTCGGGGAATCGTCGAAGCCCGGTTCCACGTCCTGCAGCGAGTACTGCGTGTATCGATAGCCTGCGTTGGCCGCGAAGAACGCGCCGCCGCGATCGAGGCGCCACTCGAGCGACGGCTGCGCGTCGACACGTACTCCTTCCGGACCGGGGTCGCGCGCGAAATTCGCGGCCTCGGCGAACAGCGTCGCCGCGAGGCCGCCGGGCAGGTCCTGCCAGCGCCCGTTCGCGGTGAGCTGCGGCACGATCTGGTACGGCGCGTCCTCGTCGGCGAGCTCGCGGTCGATCACCTGGTGGCCCTGCGCACGGGCGGTGAACGACCACGGGCCAGTGTCGTGGCGCAGGTCGACGTAGCGGTCGAGGTAGGTGACGCTCGTCCCCTCGAAGCCGACGCCGAAGTCCTCGAAGTAGTCGGTGTCGCTCACGTTGGCGGCATCGATCAGCAGGCGGGTGCGCGGCGCGAAGCGCGTGACGTGCCGCCAGTTCACGAGGCTGCGTGCCTCGCCGCGATCCTCGTCGTGGAACATGTACTCGACGTTGAGCTGGCTGCGGCTGTGGTCGTCGAGGTAGCGGAGCTCAGGGTCGACACGGATACCGCGGGCGGAGTACCAGCGCCCGGTCAGCGTCGCGTCGTAGTTCGTCGCGAGGTTCCAGTAGTACGGAACAGCGACGAGCGTGCCGTTCTTGCTGCTGCTGCCGAACGTGGGAAACAGCAGGCCGGACTTGCGCTGATCGCCGACCGGGAAGGTGATCCACGGCGTATAGAAGACCGGCACGCCGAGGAACTCGAGCTTGACGTCGCGGCCGGTGCCGAGCTGGTTCTTCTGGTCGATCACGATTTCGCCCGCCTGCAGTTCCCAGTCGTCGACGCCCGGGGGGCAGGCTGTGTAGCGAACGCCCTCGAGTTGCATCTTGCCGTCCCCGCTCACGCGGGCGCCCTCGGCAGCGCCGCGCACCGAGCGCTCGACGAGTTCGAACTGCGCGCCCTTGAACTGTCCGCCGCCACCCTCGACGAACGAGCCGCTTTCGCCGACGACGTGCAGCTGCGGGTCGAGGTACTCCATGCGTCCGCGCAGTCGTACGCTGCGGCGTTCCGAATCCACCTCCGCCTGGTCGGCCTTCAGCAATCGCTGGCCGGTGCGGATCGTGACGTTGCCCGACAGCGTCGCGTCGCCCGCGCGGCCGAGTTCGCCCGTGTCGCTCGTGATCTCGATGCGCGGATCGGCCGGGTCGGCCTGCAGGAGCTCGTCGATGCGTGGGTCCGGGACGGCAATACGACAGGCCATGTCGTCGCCGTCGTCCGGCTCCGGCTCGTCCTTCGCGTGCGCTACGAGGGACGCACCGACCAGTGCATAGAGCGCGGCTCGCAGCAGCAGTCGCCGCACGGCGGTTCTCGGGTCCAATGAACCAGTGCGGCTGCGTCGGGACGGCGGAACGGACATCGGCGCGATTATAATTGCGCGCGCCGAGACGCAGCCCGATTTGTTGGCTGCATCCCACTCCCCAGGACACCGACGCTTGAACGATGCCAGCACGCTGACGGAACGCGCCACGCACGACCCGCGACTGCAGTCGCTGCGAGGATGGCTCGAGCGGGACCTCGGTTTCCGGGACTATGGCATTGCACCGGCGTCGGCCGATGCGAGCTTTCGCCGCTATTTTCGCGTGACCCGCGCCGGTCACGAACCGTTGATCGTCATGGACGCGCCGCCGGGCAAGGAAGACGTCGGACCGTACCTGCGCGTGGCCGCGATGTTGCAGCAGATCGGCGTGAACGCGCCGCGCGTGCTCGGGCGATCCGAACAGGACGGATTCCTGCTGCTGACGGACCTCGGCACGACGATGTACCTGCCGGAGCTCGCCAAGCCGGGCCGCGCCGACGCGCTGTACGCCGATGCGATCACCGCGCTGGTGCGGATCCAGGCGCATGGGGCGGCTGCTTCGCAATCGCTGCCGGCGTACGACGAAAAGCTGCTGCGCTTCGAGATGAGCCTGTTCCCCGACTGGCTGCTGCAGCGACATCTCGGCCTCGAGCTCACCCAGGCCGAAACACAGGGCCTGCGTGCGGCGATGGACGCAGTCGTGGCGGACGCGCTCGAGCAACCACAGGTCTTCGTGCATCGCGACTACCACTCGCGCAACCTCATGGTGTGCCCGGACGACAATCCCGGGATCCTGGACTTCCAGGACGCGGTGCGCGGTGCTCTCACTTACGACCTGCTCTCGCTGCTGCGCGATGCGTACATCGCCTGGCCGCAGGCGCGAGTCGTCGATTGGGCGCGCCGGTATCGACGCGAGGCCACGGCCGCCGGGCTCGACACCGGCCGCGACGAGGCACAGTTCCTGCGCTGGTTCGACCTGATCGGCCTGCAGCGCCAGCTCAAGGTGGCGGGCATTTTCGCGCGGCTGTGGCACCGCGACGGCAAGCCCGGGTACCTCGCCGACATTCCGCGCACGCTCGAGTACGCAGTGGGGGCGTGCCATCGCCAGCCGGATTTTCTCGAGCTCGGCCGCCTGATCGAGCAGCGCGTGTTGCCGGCCGTCGTCGCCAGCCTCGGCAGCAGTCGGGCCGGCTGACCTTCATGCGAGCGATGATCCTGGCCGCGGGACGCGGCGAGCGCATGCGGCCCTTGACATTGACCCAGCCCAAGCCATTGCTGCGCGTCGGCGGCGAAGCGTTGATCGAGCACCACCTGCGCGCGCTCGCGGCGGCCGGCTTTCGCGAGGTGTGCGTGAACCTGTCGTGGCTTGGCGCGCAGATCCCGGCCGCGCTCGGCGACGGTGCGCGCTACGGCGTGGACATCCACTACAGCGACGAGGGCCCCGACCCGCTCGAAACCGGCGGCGGCATCTTCCGTGCGCTGTCGTGGCTGTGCCCGATGGGCGTCGAGCCGTTCCTGGTGCTGAACGGCGACGTCTGGATGAATTTTCCGTACGCGCGGTTGCGCGATCGGTTCGCCGCCGGCCTGCCAGGCAAGGATCAGGCGCACCTCGTGCTCGTGCCGAACCCGCCGCACAATCCGCGCGGCGACTTCGCGCTGCTCGACGATCGCATGGTCGAGCCGGTGCCCGGCATGGACGCCGATACGGCAGTGGCGCAACGGCTCGCCGCGCTGCCGCGGCACACGTTTTCCGGGCTCGGCGTCTATCACCCCTCGCTGTTCAACGGCTGCAGCGACGGTGTCTTCAAGCTGGCTCCGCTGTTGCGCGCCGCGGCCGTGCAGGCGCGTGTCGGCGCCGAACTCTTCGACGGCGACTGGCTCGACATCGGGACGCCGGAGCGTCTGGCGGCATTGAACGCGCGACTGGCGGGCTGAGTTCGAAGTCGCGATGGCCGAGCCGGCATCCGTCTTCCGGCATGTCGGCCGGGGACGCCGTAAACCCATCCATGGGGGCTCCGGCCGCGGCGTCCATGCCGCGGACGGCCCCGGTCCGACATACCGAAAGCCCGAATGCCGGGAGGGCCGCTGCGCGGCCAGCGGGTGCCGAACTGCGCCGTCCAGCACGTACAATGCGCGTCTTATGGCCGACTTCAAAGGCATCCCTGTCACCACGGCTACGGCGTCGCCTGCCCGGCCGAGCGGCGAGAAATACGTGACGCCGCAAGGCTTTACGGCGATCCGCGACGGCATGAAGGCCGCGAGCGGAGCGGGCGCCGCGGCGCTCACGCCCGTCGGCCGCAAGCCGTCCTGGCTGCGTGCGCCGATGCCGGCCGGGCACGGTTTCGACACGGTCAAGCAGGTCGTTCGCGAACACCGCCTCGCCACCGTGTGCGAGGAAGCCAAGTGCCCGAACATCGGCGAGTGCTGGAACGCCGGCACCGCGACCATCATGCTGATGGGCGAGGTGTGCACGCGCGCGTGTCGCTTCTGCGCCGTGGACACCGGCAATCCGCGCGGCTGGCTCGACGCCGAGGAACCGGTCAATTCCGCGCGCACCGTGCAACTCATGGCACTGAAGTATGTCGTGCTGACCTCGGTCGACCGCGACGACCTTCCCGACGGCGGGGCGGCGCATTTCGCGGCCTGCGTGCGCGAGATCAAGCGCCTGAACCCCGCCACCGCGGTCGAGGCGTTGACGCCCGACTTCCAGGGCGTGCTGCGCGATGTCGAGACCGTGGTCGACAGCGGGCTCGACGTGTTCGCGCAGAACGTCGAGACGGTCCGGCGCCTCACGCACCCGGTCCGCGATCCGCGCGCGTCCTACGAGCAGACGCTCGCGGTGCTCGCGCACGCGAAGCAGCACCGTCGCGCCCAGGGCGACGTGCTCGTCAAGACGAGCCTCATGCTCGGGCTCGGCGAGACGGGTGATGAAATCGTCGAGACGCTGCGCGACCTGCGCGCGGTCGGCGTCGACCTGCTGACGCTCGGTCAATACCTGCGCCCGACGGTGAATCACTTGCCGGTCCAGCGCTTCGTGCCACCCGAGGATTTCGAGCGTTATCGGCAGACGGCACTCGACTTCGGTTTCGTCGAATGCGTCGCCGGACCGCTCGTGCGCTCGAGCTATCGCGCCGAGCAGGCACTCGCGCGCAACAACGCCGGCCTCGGCGCGGGCGGCCTGGCGCAACGACATGGCGCTTGAGTCATTGCCGTCACCCGGGCTGCAGCCGACCCCCTTAGCGACAGCGGCAGCGGTGGGAATGCTCTGGCTCGGCCGGGTCGAGTACGAGCCCACTTGGCGCGCGATGCAACGGCGCACGGAACAGGCGGACGCCACGACGCGCGACGAAATCTGGTTTCTCGAACACCCGCCCGTCTTCACGATGGGCATGAACGCCAGGGCGGAACATTTGCTCGCCGTCGGCGACATCCCGGTCGTCGACATCGATCGCGGTGGGCAAGTGACCTACCACGGCCCGGGCCAGCTGGTCGTATACCCACTGCTCGACCTCTCGCGCCGCTCACTCGGCGTGCGCGCGCTGGTCGAGGCCATCGAGCGCGCCGTGATCGACACGCTCGCGCACTGGGACATCGGGGCGCGTGGCAAGCGCGAGGCGCCCGGCGTCTACGTGGGCGAGCGCAAGATCGCGAGCATCGGCCTGCGCATCCGACGCGGCCGCTCCTATCACGGTTTGGCGCTCAACGTCGGCATGGACCTCGAACCGTTCGCGCGGATCAATCCGTGCGGCCATGCGGGGCTGCAGATGACGCAGGTGAGCGCGCTCGGCGGGCCGACGGACGTGCGGACGGTGGCCGACGCGCTCGCGCCGCACCTGCTGCGTGCGCTGGGCTTCGACGACGTGGCACCGCTCGATCAGAGCGCGACGAGCACCTGGCTGCAGGACGTGAGCTCGAGATAGAGCGCGTCGAGTTCCGCCTTGCTGTGTGCGTAGACCGTGCACGTGAGCGACAGGTACTTGCCGTTGGAACTCGGGCGCTCCTCGATCCGGTGCGGCTCGAGCGGTCCAAAGTGCCGGGTGACGATGCCGAGCACCAGGCTGCGAAATTCGTCCGAGGCGCGCCCCATGATCTTGACCGGAAAATCGGTCGGGAACTTGAACAGCGTGTCCTCGCTGCCTGCAGGCCGGGCACCGTCGCCAGCACGGCCGGTGCTGTCGTCGCGCCTGCTCCCGTCGTCGTCTCCGCTCACGCGTCCTCCATGGCCGGCCGGCCCGCGATCTCGTCGAGGTGCCGCTGCAGTCGCGCGTACATGTCCTGCCAGCCCGGGCCTGGGACTCCGGCACCGATCGCGCGGCCGTCGAGCGAAGTGACGGGCAGCACGCCGCGCCCGGCCGATGCGATCCAGACCTCGTCCGCGCGCGCGAGTTCATCCGACGACACGTCGCGGACGTCGCACGGCAACCAGTCCCGCGCGAGTTCGAGCACGGCGTCGCGCGTCGTGCCCGGCAGGATCGAATGACTGTCAGGAGGCGTGGCGAGGCGCCCTGCGCGCACGACGAAGACCGTGCTCGACGAGCCTTCCGTGACGCGGCCGTCGCGGACGAGGATCGCCTCCGAGCTGCCCCTGTCCTGCGCGTCCTGGCGCAACAGCACGTTGGCGAGCAGCGCCACCGACTTGATGTCGCAGCGCGCCCAGCGCGTGTCCTCCAGCATCGACGCCGCAAGCCCGCGTTGCAGCACCGCGGGCGCCGGCGCGGGGTAGGGGCTCACGTACGCAAAACCCGTCGGGGCCACGCCGTCCGCCGGAAACAGGTGGTTGCGGCCGAATTCGGTGCCGCGCGTCACCTGCATGTAGACGAGCAACTCCGGTTCGCCGGCGGCCGCGACCAGGCGGTTCGTGACTTCGACCCAGCCTTCGCGCGCCAGCGGTGTGCGCATGCGCAGCTCGGCGAGACTTCGCTCGAGGCGCTCGAGGTGCTGGCGCAGCCTGAACGGGCGGCCGCGGTGCACCGGGACGACCTCGTACACGCCGTCTGCGAACAGGAAACCGCGATCGAGCGGCGACACGCGTGCATCGGCGAGCGGCAGGTACGCGCCATTGAGCCAGCAGGTCGGAAACGGGTCGGCCATGTCGCCCGGCTCGTCAGCGGAACATCAGGCGCAGGCTGTCCCAGGTGCGCCCGAAGAAACCCGCCTGCACGACGTCCGTCGCCGGATAGAGGTCATAGGCGGCGACCGGCGCCCCGTCGACGACGATCCGGGTCTTGCCGACGGCCTTGTTGCTCGACAGCGGCGCCTCGAGCGTCTCCGGCAGCTCGAACTCTGCCTTGACGCTGCCGACGCGGCCGCGCTGGCTCGTCACGTAGAGGTCGCGCTTGAGCGCCAGCCCGACGTCTTCGTCCTTGCCCTTCCAGACCCGTGCAGTCGTGAGCGGCTGACCCGCGGCATAGACGCGCTTGGTCTCGAAGAAGTTGAAGCCGTAGTTGAGCAATGCGGCGCTCGCGTCCTCGCGCGCCCGCATCGAGTCGGTGCCGAGCACGACGCTGACCAGGCGCATGCCCTCGCGCTTCGCCGAAGCGATCAGGCAGTAGCCCGCGGTCTCGGTGTGTCCCGTCTTGACGCCATCGACGGTCGAGTCGCGCCACAGAAGGCCGTTGCGGTTCTGTTGCGTGATGCCGTTCCAGCCGAACTCGCGCTGGGCGTAGAGCTTGTAGTACTCCGGGAACTCGTGGATCAGCGCGCTCGCCAGCGTCGCGGCATCGCGCGCGCTCATGTAGTGCTCGGGGCCGGGCATGCCGGGCGAATTCGTGAAGTGCGAATTGGTCATGCCGAGCTGCTTTGCGTAGGTGTTCATCATCTGCACGAAGGTTTCTTCCGTGCCGCCGACTTTCTCGGCGAGCGCGACCGTCGCGTCATTGCCCGACTGCACGATCATGCCCTGCAGCAGGTCATTGACCGAGACCTGCTTGCCGACCTCGATGAACATGCGCGAGCCTTCCTGTCTCCAGGCACGCTCGCTGATCGTGACCATGTCGTCGGTCTTGATGCGGCCTTCCTTGAGCGCCTTGAACACCGCATACGCGGTCATCAGCTTGGTGAGGCTCGCCGGCTCCTGGCGTGTATCGGGCTCGAGCGCCGCGAGCACGCGGCCGCTGTCGTGGTCGATCACGATGAAGCTGCGCGCCTTGAGTTCCGGCGGCGGCGGGACGGCCGTGGTTGCCGACGACGTGGTGGCGGGCGCCGCCTCGGCGGGTGTCGCGGTCGCGGCCGCGGCGTCCGTGGTCTGCTCGTCGTCGGAGCCGCAACCGGTGAGGGCAAGGCCGAGTCCGGCGGCGAGCGCCAGCGCGAGGAGGGAATGCTTGAGGGTCATGTTCAGCGTCTGGAACCGTTGCGTGAAGTGAAAGGAAATTACCGGGCCGGCCTCGGCGGCGTCGAGGCCGGCGCCGCGACGGCCGCAGCGAGGGCCTGTGCGAGGTCGGCCACCGCGCTCGCGTACAAGTGACTGCGGTTATACCGCGTAATCGCGTGAAAGTTCGCGAAGCCCACGCGGTACTCGTTGCCGAAGCCGACCGGGAGCGAGATCACCGTGGCGGGCGTCGCATCGGGCAGCGAGCTGTCGAAACGAATTCCGCGCTTGCGCAGGGAGCCCACGGTCTCGGGCAAGCCGATCTTGCCGAACTCGAAACCGGCAAGGTCGGCGCCGGTCACGTCGGCCGGCAGCATGACCGGCCGGTCGGCTTCCCAGCCATGCACCTTCAGGTAGTTGCCGACGCTCGCGAACACGTCCGCCCAGTCGTTCCAGAGATCGCGCACGCCGTCGCCGTCGCCGTCGACCGCCCACTTGCGGAAACTCGTCGGCATGAACTGCGGAATGCCCATCGCGCCGGCATACGACCCGAGGGGCCCGAGCGGATCGAGCTTTTCCTCGCGCGCCATCAGCAGGAACTGTTCGAGTTCGCCGCGAAAGAACGGCGAACGCGGCGGATAGTCGAACGCGAGCGTCGCGAGCGCGTCCGCGACGCGGTACCTGCCGACGTTCTCGCCGTAGAAGGTTTCGACGCCGACGATGGCGAGCAGGACTTCCGCGGGCACGCCGCTCGAGCGCGTCGCCTGCTCGAGTTCGGCGCGGCGCTGCGCGTGCACGGCGACGCCGCGTGCGATGCGCCGGTCGGTCAGGAACTTGGCGCGGTACTCGGTCCAGGTGAGGGCGCGCTCGGCCGGGCGTGCAATGGCCTGCAAAATGGCGGGCTTCGACTCGACCTGCGCGAACGTCGCCGCGAGCGGGCCTGGTTCGAACGCGTGTCGGCTCGCGACGTCCGCGATGAACGCGGCGACGTCCGCGCGACCCGGATCGAGGGCCTGCGCCACGACGAGGCCCGGTGACACACAGGCGGCGAGGGCGGCGAGCGCGAGCGAGACAACGCCGAGGCGGGACGGGCGATGTGAGGCCCGTCGGAGTGGACGATTCCTTGTCACGTGGAGACCAGTTTGCGGCGGGAGTGGACGGACATGAGGATACCGAAGCCTGCCATGAGGGTCACGAGCGACGTGCCCCCGTAACTGACCAGTGGCAGCGGCACGCCGACGACCGGCAGCAGCCCGGCCACCATGCCGCTGTTGACGAACACGTAGACCGAGAACGTCAGCGTCAGGCTGCCGGCGATCAGCCGCGAGAACGTGTCCTGTGCCTGCGTCGCGATATAAAGACCGCGGCCGATCACGAGCAGGTAGAGCACCATCAGCACGAAACAGCCGACCAGGCCCCACTCCTCGCCGATCACCGCGAAGATGAAGTCGGTCGAGCGCTCCGGCAGGAACTCGAGCTGCGCCTGGCTGCCGTTCATGTAGCCCTTGCCGAACATGCCGCCCGACCCGATCGCGATCTGCGACTGGATCGTGTGATAACCGGCGCCGAGCGGGTCGGTCTGCGGGTTGAGGAAGGTGAGCACGCGCTGCTTCTGGTAGCCGTGCAGCAGGAACATCCAGACGACCGGCACCGCGGCGCCCACCAGCACGACGAGGCCGAGGATGTAGCGCAGCTGCAGGCCGGCGAGCAGGATCACGAGGCCGCCGCCGGCGACGACGAGCAGGGCCGTGCCGAGGTCTGGCTGCTCGGCGATCAGCAGCGTCGGCACCAGCACGATCATCACGACCGTGACCAGCGTGGTGAAGTCGGGTGGCAACGGCCGCTCGTGCAGGTACCACGCGCAGCAGAGCGGCACCGCGATCTTCATGAGCTCGGACGGCTGGAAGCGCACGAAGCCGAGGTCGAGCCAGCGCTGCGCACCCATTGCAACGTCGCCGACGAGGGCGACGGCAACCAGCAGCAGCACGCCGACGCCGTACAGGAATGGCGCGCCGATGCGCATCACGCGCGGCGGGACCTGTGCCACGAACGCGATCACGCCGAGACCGAGGCCGACCCGCGCGGCCTGGCCGAGTGCAATGTGCACGTCCTCGCCCGCGGCGCTGAACAGCACGATCAGGCCGGCCGCACACACCGCCAGGACGCTGAGCAGCAGCGGTCCGTCGAGGTGCAGGGCATCGAGCAGCCGGCCAGTCAGCGTCAGCGTGCGCTGCGCGCGGCTCGAATAGCCGGGGCCGGCGATGTCGGTCCTCATTCCTCGCCTCCTGCGGGCGGCGGTGGCGTCGCGGGCGCGGGAGTCGCCGCGGGTGCCTGGGTGGGCGGCAACAGGTACGCGTCGAACACCTTGCGTGCGATCGGCGCGGCGGTGCCGCTGCCGCTGCGGCCGTTCTCCACGAGCACGGCCACGGCGAGCTTCGGTGCATCGGCCGGCGCGAACGCGATGAACAGCGCGTGGTCGCGCAACCGCTCGTTCAGCGCCGCTTCGTTGTATTTCTCGTTCTGGCCGACCGTGAAGACCTGCGCCGTGCCGGTCTTGCCGGCGATCTGGTACGGCGCGCCGGCCTGGGATCGATAGGCGGTGCCGCCCGGACTCATCACGCCGACCATGCCGCCGATGATCACGTCCCACGAAGTGGGGTCCTTCACCTTGACCTCCGGCAATTCTCGCGGCGGGATCTCGCGGACCTGCCCGGTGGTGGAACTGCGCACGGCACGCACCAGTCGTGGGGCGAAGCGCTTACCGCGCGTCGCGACCGTCGCGGCCGCGTGGGCGAGCTGCAGCGGTGTCGCGAGCATGTAGCCCTGGCCGATGCCTGCGATCACGGTCTCGCCCGGGAACCACACCTGCAGCGCCTTGGTCTTGAAGGCTTTCTTCTTCCAGGCGCGCGAAGGGACGAGCCCGTCGCGTTCGCCGAGCACGTCGATGCCGGTCGGACTGCCGAGGCCGAACTGCACCAGGAAATCGTGCAGGCGGTCGATCCCGATCTGGTCCGAGACGCCGTAAAAGTAGGTGTCGCACGACTGTGAAATCGCGCGCTTCATGTCGACGGTGCCGTGGCCGCCGCGCTTCCAGTCTCGATAACGGTGGCTCGATCCCGGGAATTGCCAGACGCCCCTGCAGAAGCGCGTGTTCTCCGGGACGGTGACGCCGTACTCGAGCGCGGCGAGCGCGACCAGCGGCTTGATCGTCGAGCCGGGTGGATAGACGCCGCGCAACGCGCGGTCGTAGAGCGGCCGGTCGATGTTGTCCTCGAGCGCACGGTACTCGGGGACCGTGAGCCCGCGCGCGAAACCGTTCGGATCGAACGTCGGCGTGCTCACGAACGCGAGCACGTCGCCATTGGCGGGATCGATCGCCACGACGGCCGCGCGCTGAGTGCCGAGTGCGGCCTCCACCACCCGTTGCAGGTTCGCGTCGATCGACAGCAGCAGGTCGTCGCCCGCGATCGGCTCCTGGCGTTCGAGCGCCGGCGCACTGACGCCGACGCGGTCGACGCGGCGGCCCTGCGCGTTGACGAGCAGCTGCTGGTAGCCCGTGTCGCCGTGGAGCAGGTCCTCGAAGTTGCGCTCGACACCGAGCTTGCCGATCAGCGTCGTGCCGGCATACTTGGCCTCGTCGATCCGCTCCTGGTCCTTCTCGCTGATCGCGCCGACGTAGCCGATCGCGTGCACGCCCACGCCGACGTTCGGATAGAAACGAGTGAGCCGCGGGCGGATCTCGACCCCGGGGAAATCGGGCCGGTGCACCGCGAAGCGCGCGAGTTCCTCCTCGGACAGCTGCAGCCTGACCGGCACGGCGTCGAAGGGACGGCGAGCCAGGATCGCGCGGCGCGTCCGCTCGACCTCCTCGGGGGCGACCAGCTGCAGCTCGACCAGCCGCGCGAGCGTGTCGTCGAGGTCCGGTGTCTGCTCGCGCGTGAGCTCGAGCTGGTAGGCCGGCCGGTTGAGCGCGAGCGGCTCGCCGCGGCGGTCGAGGATCAGGCCGCGCGGCGGGGGAATCGGGTCGATGCGGATCCGGTTGCCCTGCGACAGCTCGCTGAAATAGTCGTGCCGCACGACCTGCAGCCAGAACATCCGTGCGAACAGCACGCCGACCAGCAGGAAGATGACCATCGAGGCCGCGACGACGCGACGCCCGAACATGCGCTGCTCGGCGTTGTGGTCCTTGAGCCGGGAATGCCTTGGCATGGCCGGCGCGCGCTCAGGCGGAGCGGCGCGTGAGCGAGTCGCCCAGGGCGACGACGAGTGGCCAGAGCAGCGCGCCCGAGAAAACGGGCAGCCACCGGCCCCAGGCGGTATAGCCGTGGCCGGTGAGGCCATCGATCCAGAAGATCACGAAGTGATACAGCGCCAGCAGCAGCAGGACGATCGCCGCCTGCTGCAGGATCGGGAACATCCGCATCTGCAGCTGCAGCTTGTGCGTCACGTATCCGACGAGCAGGAAACCGAGCGCGTGCTGGCCGAGCACCATGCCGCGCAGCACGTCCAGGAACAGCCCGGACAGCCAGGCGTAGCCGAGGCCCGCGATGCGCGGGCTGGTCAGGATGAAATAGATCATCGCGAGCAGCGCGAGGTCGGGGCGCACGGGGTCGAGCCACGCGGGCAGCGGGATGATCGCGAGCACGAGGCCGGCGGCCATGCTGAGCCAGTACAGCAGCCGGCGCGCGAACATGCTTTGCTGGCGCATCACTCGCCCCCCGATTCGGGCGGCGCGGGCGGCGGCGTCGACTGGGTGGCCGCCGGCGTTGCACTGCCGGCACTGCCCGGTGCGCTTGCCTCGGGCGGGGACGCGGCCGCCGCTGGTTCACTTGCGGGCGGCGCCGTGAACCAGACGAGCAGGACCTCGCGCGCGCGGTCGAGTCCGGCCGTCGGCCGCGCGTCGACCGTCGCGAACATGCTGCCGGCACGCTTGATCCGGGTGACCTGCGCGACCGGATAGCCCGGCGGGAAGACACCGCCCAGGCCGGTGGAGATCAGCAGGTCGCCGGGTTGCAGGTCCGATTCGACGGTCACGAACGGCAATGAAAGCTTGTTGATGTCGCCGGTCCCGACCGCGATCGTTCGCACGCCGCTGCGGTTGGACTGCACCGGAATGGCGTGCTCGGCGTCACTGATCAGGATGACTTCGGACGTTGCGGCATTGACCTTGGTGATCTGGCCGAAGATGCCCTCGCCGTCGAGCACAGCCTGGCCGCGGAACACGCCGTCCACTGCGCCCTTGTCGAGCAGCACGCGGTGCCGGAACGGGTCGAGGTCGACGTTCAGGATCGACGCGACCAACGCCTTCTCGGCCACGCCGGCGGTGTTCGCGCGCATGTCGCGCAGCCGGCGGTTCTCCTCCTCGAGCGCCGCGAACCGCTGCAGCTGCAGGTTCGCGAGCCGCAGTCGCGCGGTGAGTTCGAGCTTCTCCTGCCGGAGCCGTCCGCGGTCCGCGAACGAGCCCGTGACCCAATCCGTCGCGCGAAACGGGAAGTCGACGGCACGCTGCACCGGGTGCACGACCGCGCTCAGCCACGCGCGCACCTGGTCGATCTGGTGATAGCGCTGGTCCGCCACCATGAGGCCGATCGACATGGCCGCGAGCGTCAGGAAATAGGCCGTGAGGGGCGGGCCCCGGCCGATGATCGGTCGCGAGTCGTGCGCTAGTTCGACCACGGGGGCCGGAACGTGGGCCGGTCAGTCCAGGCCGAAAATGCCTGGGCCGTGCTCGTCGATCAACTCCAGCATCTTGCCGCCGCCGCGGGCCACGCAGGTGAGAGGGTCTTCGGCGACCACCACCGGCAGGCCGGTCTCTTCCATGAGCAGCTTGTCGACGTCACGCAGCAGCGCGCCGCCGCCGGTCAGGACGATGCCGCGCTCGGCGACGTCGGAACCGAGTTCGGGGGGCGTCTGCTCGAGCGCGGCCTTGACCGCGCCGACGATGCCTTGCAGCGGCTCCTGCAGCGCCTCGAGGATCTCGTTGGAGTTCAGCGTGAAGCTGCGCGGCACGCCCTCGGAGAGGTTGCGGCCCTTGACCGAGATTTCCTTGACGTGCTGGCCCGGGTACGCCGAGCCGATCTCGATCTTGATGCGCTCGGCCGTCGCCTCGCCGATCAGGATGCCGTAGTTGCGACGCACGTAGTTGATGATGGCCTCGTCGAAGCGATCGCCGCCGATGCGGACCGACGCCGCGTAGACGATGCCGTTCAGCGAGATCACCGCGACCTCGGACGTGCCGCCACCGATGTCGAGCACCATCGAGCCGCGAGCTTCGTGCACGGGCATGCCTGCGCCGACCGCGGCCGCCATCGGTTCCTCGATCAGTCGCACCCAGCGCGCCCCGGCACCTTCGGCCGACTCCTGGATCGCGCGCCGCTCGACCTGCGTCGAGCCATACGGCACGCACACGAGCACGCGCGGGCTCGGGCGGACCATGCGGTTGCCGTGCACCTTCTCGATGAAGAACTGCAGCATCTTCTCGGTGACGGTGAAGTCGGCAATGACGCCGTCCTTCATCGGGCGGATTGCGGTGATGTTGCCGGGCGTGCGGCCGAGCATGTTCTTCGCTTCAGTGCCGACGGCCTCGATCTTCTTGCCGCCGCGCGAAGGCTCTTCACGGATCGCGACCACCGACGGCTCGTTGAGCACGATCCCCTTGCCACGCACGTAGATCAGCGTGTTCGCCGTGCCGAGGTCGATCGAGAGGTCGTTGGAGAAGTAGCCCCGGAGTTTTTTGAACATTAGATGAGGAGTTCGACCCGAAGGAGGGAGCGCTGCCTTGCGCTAAATCGCGGCAATTTAACCACAGTCACGACTTTCGGCAAGGCGGCGTGTATCATTTGCGACCGGCTTTTTTGCTGCCTGATCGAGCTTTTCGAGATGAGCCTGACCCGCAACCAGGTCGAGGGCATCGCCCGACTTGCCCGCCTCGAGATCACCGAGGCGCAAATGCCAGTGTACGTCGACAGCCTGTCCCGCATCATCGACTTCGTCGAGCAGCTTGCGGCCGCCGACACCGCCGACGTCGAACCCATGGCGCACCCGCTGGCGCAGCAGGTGCAGCGACTGCGGCCCGACGAGGTGACCGAGACCGATCGGCGCGACAAGTACCAGCACAATGCACCGAGTGTCGCTGCGGGACTCTACCTCGTGCCGAAGGTCATCGAGTGAAGATGCATCCGTGACGGTGCCGTCCGGGCCCGTCGATGCCGGCGCTGCCGGTCCGCTCCAAGGTTTTTTCCCCGCAGACCCAACATGCACACCTTGACCGTTTCGGAAATGTCCGCGGGATTGCGCGCCCGCAAGTTCTCGAGCCTCGAACTCACGCTGCACCTGCTCGGCCGCATCGAGCGGCTCGGGCCCGGACTCAATGCATTCGTGACGGTGACGGCAGACCGCGCGCTCGCCGACGCGCGCGCCGCGGACGAGCGGAATGCGAAGGGAGACGGCGGTCCGCTGACGGGTGTGCCGGTCGCGCACAAGGACATCTTCTGCACTGACGGCATTCTCACCACCTGCGCGTCCAGGATGCTGTCGAATTTCGTCGCGCCCTATGACGCGACCGTCGTGCGGAAGTGGCGCGAGGCGGGCACCGTGCTGCTCGGCAAGACCAACATGGACGAGTTCGCGATGGGCTCGTCGAACGAGACCTCGTTCTACGGGCCGGTGCGGAACCCGTGGGACCACGCACGGGTGCCCGGGGGCTCCTCGGGCGGCTCGGCCGCCGCCGTGGCCGCGCGTCTCGCGCCGATCGCGAGCGGGACCGACACCGGCGGCTCCATCCGGCAGCCGGCGGCGCTCACGAACCTCACCGGCCTCAAGCCGACGTATGGGCGCGTGTCGCGCTACGGCATGGTCGCGTTCGCCTCGAGCCTCGACCAGGCCGGTGTGCTCGCGCGCTCGGCCGAGGACGCGGCGCTGCTGCTCGAGGCGATGGCGGGGTTCGATCCAAACGACTCGACCAGCGTCGACACGCCGGTGCCGCGCTACACGGCCGAGCTCAAGCAGCCGCTGCAGGGGCTGCGCATCGGGCTGATCAAGGAGTTCTTCGGCGAAGGCCTCGACCCTGCCGTCGAGCGCTGCGTGCGCGGAGCGATCGCACTGCTGCAACGGGAAGGCGCCGTCGTCAAGGACGTGAGCCTGCCGAGCCTGCCGTTGTCGGTCCCGACCTATTACGTGGTTGCGCCCGCGGAGTGCTCATCGAACCTCTCGCGCTTCGACGGCGTGCGGTTCGGCCACCGCTGCGAACAGCCGAAGGACCTGCTCGACCTCTATCGGCGCTCGCGCGGCGAGGGGTTCGGCGACGAGGTCAAGCGCCGTATCATGACGGGCACGTACGTGCTCTCCGCCGGCTATTACGATGCGTACTACCTCAAGGCACAGAAGTGCCGGGCGCTGATCGCCGGCGATTTCGCGCGCGCATTCGGCGAGGTCGACGTCGTGCTGAGCCCGACGTCCCCGACCGCGGCCTTCAAGCTCGGTGCGAAGACCAGCGACCCGATCGCGATGTACCTGAACGACATCTACTCGATCGCGGCGAACCTCGCGGGTTTGCCCGGCATCTCGATCCCGTGCGGCTTCATCAACGACGCCGGCACGGAGCTGCCGGTCGGGATGCAACTCGTGGGCCCGCACTTCGGCGAGTCGCGGCTGCTGTCCGTCTCGCACCAGTACCAGCTGCGGACGGAATGGCACAAGCGCGCGCCGAAGGGCTACGCGTGACGGAAAGTGGTCAGTGGCTAGTGGCTAGCGGTTAGTAGGAGGTGCCCCGATGGACGTCAAGCTCGTCACTGCCATGAAGGCGCGCTCGCCTTGACCGCCTTACCGAAGCTCTCTGTCCGCGTGCTCCTGTTCACCAGCCACTAGCCACTAGCCACTTCCATGAACTGGGAAACCGTCATCGGCCTCGAGATCCACGCGCAGCTCGCCACGCGCAGCAAGATTTTCTCGGGCTCCCCGACCGCGTTCGGCGCCGAGCCGAACACGCAGGCCAACCTGGTCGACCTCGGGTACCCCGGCGTGCTGCCGGTGCTGAACGCCGAGGCGGTGCGCATGGCGATCCGCTTCGGCGTCGCGACGGGCGCGAAGGTCGCGCGGCGTTCGGTCTTCGCGCGGAAGAATTATTTCTACCCGGACCTCCCCAAGGGCTACCAGATCAGCCAGTACGAGCGTCCCGTCGTCGAGGACGGCTCGCTCGACATCGTGCTCGACGACGGCACGCGCAAGACCATCGGCATCACGCGCGCGCACCTCGAGGAGGACGCGGGCAAGTCGCTGCACGAGGATTTTCACGGGCTCTCCGGCATCGACCTGAACCGCGCCGGCACGCCGCTGCTCGAGATCGTGTCGGAGCCGGAACTGCGCTCGGCCAGGGAAGCCGTGGCGTACATGAAGAAGATCCACACGCTGGTCCGTTACCTCGACATCTGCGATGGCAACATGCAGGAGGGCTCGTTCCGCTGCGATGCAAACGTGTCCGTGCGCCCGGTCGGCCAGGCCGAGTTCGGCACGCGTGCCGAGATCAAGAACCTGAACTCGTTCCGTTTCGTCGAACGCGCGATCAACTACGAGATCGAGCGCCAGATCGAGTTGATCGAGGGTGGCGGCACGGTCGTGCAGGAAACGCGCCTCTACGACCCGGACAAGGGCGAAACACGCCCGATGCGCTCGAAGGAAGAGGCGAACGACTACCGTTACTTCCCGGACCCCGACCTGCTGCCGCTCGCGATCGAAGAGGCGACCATCGACGAGGTGCGCCGCTCGATGCCAGAGTTGCCGGACGAGAAGGCCAGGCGATTCGTCCGCGAGCACGGCTTGTCCGACTATGACGCGGGCGTGCTCACGGCGAGCAAGGAACTCGCGCAGTACTACGAGACGGTCGTCGCGGAACTCGGCAGTCAGGCCAAGCTCGCGGCCAACTGGGTCATGGGCGACCTCGCCGGGGCGCTCAACCGGGACAACCTCGACGTCACGCAGAGTCGCGTGAGCGCCGGCTCGCTCGCGGGGCTGTTGACGCGGATCGTCGACGATACGATCTCGGGCAAGATCGCCAAGGAAGTCTTCGAGGCGATGTGGTCCGAAGGCCGCGACGCCGACGCAATCATCGAAGCGAAGGGGCTCAAGCAGATCACCGACACCTCGGCGATCGAGCGGGCGATCGAAGACGTCATGTCGAGGAACCCGGGGCAGCTTGCCGAGTACCGCTCAGGCAAGGACAAGCTCTTCGGTTTCTTCGTAGGGCAGGTGATGAAAGCCACGGGAGGCAAGGCGAACCCTGGCCAGTTGAATGAGCTGTTGAAGCGCAAGTTGTCGGGCTGATCCCCAAAACGCGCGCAGCGCCTCCTACCATCCGCTAGCCACCAGACACCCGGGTCTCGTCATGGCCACCACGATCAGGGAAGAAGACTTCATCCAGAGCGTCGCCGACGCGCTGCAGTTCATTTCGTACTACCACCCGATCGACTACATCGAGCACCTCGGTCGCGCCTACGAGCGCGAACAGAGCCCCGCCGCGAAGGACGCGATCGCGCAGATCCTGACGAATTCGCGCATGTGCGCCGAGGGCAGGCGCCCGATCTGCCAGGACACCGGCATCGTCAACTTGTTCCTCAAGGTGGGGATGGGCGTGCGCTGGGACACGCAACGCAGCCTGGGCGACCTGGTCAACGAGGGCGTGCGGCGCGCGTACGGCCATCCCGACAACACGTTGCGTGCCTCGGTCGTCGATGACCCGCTGTTCGCGCGGAAAAACACCGGGGACAATTCCCCGGCCGTGTTCCACGTCGAGCTGGTGCCGGGCGAGGAAGTCGAGGTGACGGTCGCCGCGAAGGGCGGCGGCTCGGAGAACAAGTCGAAGTTCGTGATGCTGAACCCGAGCGACTCGATCGTCGACTGGGTGCAGAAGACGGTGCCCACCATGGGTGCCGGCTGGTGCCCGCCCGGGATGCTCGGGCTCGGGGTCGGCGGCACGGCCGAGAAGGCCATGCTGCTCGCCAAGGAAGCGCTGATGGAGCCGATCGACATGCACGAACTGCTCGCGCGCGGCCCGCGCGACAAGGCCGAGGAACTTCGCATCGAGCTCTACGAGAAGGTCAACGCGCTCGGCATCGGTGCGCAGGGGCTCGGTGGCCTCACGACCGTGCTCGACGTGAAGCTCAGGCTGTACCCCACGCACGCGGCCTCGAAGCCGGTCGCCATGATTCCGAACTGCGCCGCCACGCGCCACGCGCACTTCGTGCTCGACGGCCGCGGTCCTGCCGTGCTCGAGCCGCCTTCGCTCGAGCACTGGCCCAAAGTCACCTGGAGCGCCGGCGGCACGTCGCGGCGCGTGAACCTCGACACGCTGACGCGCGAGGAAGTGCAGGGTTGGAAGCCGGGCGAGACGTTGCTGCTCAACGGGAGGATGCTCACGGGCCGCGACGCCGCGCACAAGCGGATCGCCGACCTGTTCGCGAGCGGCGAGGGCCTGCCGGAAGGCGTCGACTTCACGAATCGGGCCATCTATTACGTGGGCCCGGTCGACCCGGTGCGGGACGAGGTGGTCGGGCCCGCGGGCCCGACGACCGCGACGCGCATGGACAAGTTCACCGACATGATGCTCGAGAAGACCGGCCTGATCGTGATGATCGGCAAGTCCGAGCGCGGGCCTGCCGCGATCGAGTCGATCCGCAGGCACAAGGCGGCGTACCTGATGGCCGTCGGCGGTGCGGCCTACCTCGTCTCGAAGGCGATCAAGTCCTCGCGCGTGGTTGCGTTCGGCGACCTCGGCATGGAGGCCATCTACGAGTTCGACGTCAAGGACATGCCGGTCACCGTTGCCGTCGACGCGCGGGGCACGTCCGTGCACGACACGGCGCCCGCGCAGTGGGCGGACAGGATCCGCACGCTCGACATTCCCGTGCGCGTGGCCTAGGGCCCGTGGCACCCGGCGCTGCAGCGTCGCAACTCATGACCTCCGGTACGGACAGGCCATAGCCGCGTGGCGGAGGTCGACACGCTGCGACGGTTCGTGTTCGAGCGGTACCCGTTCCGGGGGCAGCTCGTGCACCTCGGCCCGGCTTGGGCCGCCATGATGGAGCACCACGACTATCCGCCGCAGGTGCGCGATACGCTCGGCGAAGCCGTGGCCGCGACCGCGCTGCTCGCCTCGACGCTCAAGTTCCAGGGCCTGCTGGCGTTGCAGCTCCGTGGCGAGGGTCCGATGCACCTGATGCTGGTCGAGTGCACCGAGGGCCTCGCCATGCGCGCGGTGGCGCGGTTCCGCGAGGTGCCGGACACGCGCGACCTGCGCGAGCTGTCCGGCTACGGCACGCTCACCGTCACGGTGGAAAACGAAGGCGCCAGCAACCGCTACCAGGGCATCGTGCCGCTCGCGGGCGGCTCGATGAGCGAATGCCTGCGTGAGTATTTCGAGAGTTCCGAGCAGTTGCCGACGCGACTGTGGCTGCGCGCCGACGGGACCAGCGCGAGCGGGTTGTTGCTGCAGCGTCTTCCGGTCTCGGCGCGGCCGACCGGCGTCACGGAGTCCGGCCGGGGCGGCGTCGCGGAGGACGAGATCGAGGACGCGTGGCGCCGCGTGCAGCTCGTGGCGGACACGGTCACGGCCGACGAACTCGCGCAGCTGGACGACCGCGACCTGCTGCGGCGACTCTTCGCCGAGGACGACGTCCGGATGTTCCAGTCGGTGCCGACGTATTTCCGCTGCCGATGCTCACGCGCCCGCGTCGGCAACATGCTGCGCGCGCTCGGTCGCGAAGAAGTCGATTCGGTGCTCGCGGAGTTCGGGCAGGTCGAGGTACGTTGCGAGTTCTGCAGCCGCGCGTATCGATTCGACGCCGTCGACGCGGCCGCGCTGTTCGTGCCCGGTGGCGACGCGCACGGTGGCGGCGTGCACTGACACCGGGCAAGCCGGTGCGAGCCGTCAGGCGCCGAGTCCCGGATAGCGTCCGAGATAGATCAGCACGAACGCCACGGTGTTCGACACGCCGTGCGCGATGATCGGCGCGAGCAGGTTGCGCCCGGTGGCGAGGAACAGCAGGCCGAGCAGCAGGCCGCTCAATCCCTCCTGGAGCCAGCCCGCGATCCCCTGCTCGGTGTGACCCCACCCGAACAACACGCTGGTCGAAACCAGCGAGGCGCCCCAGGCCAGGCGGCCGGAGCCGAGCAGGCGCGCGACGCGGTGCATCAGGAAGCCGCGGAAACACAGTTCTTCGCCGACGGCCGCCAGCGTCCACGACAACGCGAGGAACGCGAGCAGCAGCGGAACGTTTCCCCTGATGGCCGCGAACGAGGTGTAATCGGGTTCCGTCCCGAACCAGCCGCTGATCATCGGCGTCGTCACCGCGACCGCGAAACCCTCCATCAGGATGCCCGCGGCCAGGCCGATCATGATCGCGCGCCCCGGCCGTTCCGGCAGCGTGAACCCGATCGACCGCCACGGCTCGCGCCGCACCCGCAACGCCAACCACACGAGCGGCACGAGGAAGAGCGTTTGCGAGATCGGCAGGAGCCCCGCGGCATCGGCGGCCACGAGTGCGGCGAACGCCGCAATCTCGAGCACGAACCCGGCTTTCCGTGCGTCCATCGCCTCCGGCATCACGCGGGCCGCGCGGTCTTCCCGTGGATCACGACGATGTTGCGGCCGCCGGTTCATGGCGTTCCCGCCAATGCCGCTTGCCCGCAAGCGCCCGTTCGTACTCGGGGCGGCTCAGGATGTTTTCATCGAGCTGCATGTCGGTCGCGCAGTAGCTGCGAAAAAACTCCTCGGCGGCTGCGGGTGACGCGAGCACGTGGTCGCGGATGTAGTTGACATCGATGTTCATGCAGATGGCACCGACGATGCCGTGCGGTTCGCGCAGGATCGGGACGGTGGTGCACTTGAAGCGCCGCGCCCCGATCTCGAGCCCGTAGTTCAGTTTGTCCTGGTTCAGCGCACGCCGCCGCTTGAGGTCGATGACCAGCTTCGTCGTGCTCATGCCCTCGACCCGGCCCGTTACTTCACCGCCCTGGATGCAGGTGATCGAGCGCGACGGATTGACCAGGTCGTGCAGCAGGATCTCGATGCCCATGCCGCGGAACGTCGCGCCGAACAAGCGCACGATGCGTCGGTAGTTCTCGAGGTATTCGCTGCTGTCGGCCAGCACCTGCTGGCCCTGGTACCGCGTGTACAGCTTTTCGTATGCCGCGAGCGCCTCCGGCGACAACTGGTACCGCACGCCGTTCTGTTCGCCGATCACGATCATCTGGCTCGCCGCGGTGGCGTCGGCGTGCCGCAGCAGGTGCCGGACGCCGCGCGTGAATTGCTCCAGCGAGAACTGCGGGAAGCCGTCGGCGTCGTTCGCGAACGGGTAGAAGTCGTACTGCTCGAGGTTGCGGCCGTGCAACTGGCGTCGCACCCGCCACCGGCCGACGAGATAGCCGACCGCGAACAGGACCAGCGATACGAGCAGGTTGATCCCGATGTCTCGAGCCAGCGAGGCGAAAGTCGATTCGGCCATGCCCACCCCCGACGGTCCAGATCGTGCAAATCCTAGCCTCATTCCGGTCAGTGCCCTCGGGCTGGACAAGTATAAAAATATCTTTATATTCGGAACCGATGGAGTCGTCCTTTCACCAGCTCGTGGAATCGCTGCGCGCCAGCGCCGAGCCGTCGCGGCTGCGCCTGCTGGCGACCCTGGCCAGGGGCGAGTTCTCGGTGACGGAACTCACGCAGGTCCTCGGGCAAAGCCAGCCCCGCGTTTCGCGGCACCTGAAGCTGCTGTGCGACGCAGGGCTGCTCGAGAAATTCCGCGAGCAGCACTGGATCTATTACCGCGTGCCGGCCGACGTGGCGGCGCGTGCGCTGGTCGAGACATTGCTCGACCGCATCGACCCGGCCGACCCGACGCTCGAGGCCGATCGCGCCCGCGTCGAGACGGTGCTCGAGGATCGACACGGCATCGCCGGCGATCCCGACGGTCGCGGGGCGGACGCGCCCGATCCGGTCGAACTGGCCGCGGCCCTCGGTGGGGAACTCGGCGACCGCGGGCGCGCGGCGCTGTTCTATTTCGGCCGTTCGCCCGGCGCGGTGCTGCAGGCGATCGCGTCCCGGGCGCGTCGAGTCGTCGGCATGCACGGCTCGCGACACGAGGTGCAGCGGGCACGTGCGTTGCTGCACGCACGGGGCTTGAGTCACTGCGCGCTGCAGCAAGGCGACTTGCGGAACGTGCCGCACCCGTCGGCCGACTTCGACACCGTCGTGCTCGATCGTGCGCTGGCCGAACAGGCCCGGCCTGTCGACGCCCTGCGCGAGGCCGCGCGCCTGCTCAACGACGGCGGCGAGGTGATCGTGGCAGAGGACTACGACGCACTGGTCGAGCGCGCCGAGGGCGCGAACCCGCTCGCGACCCTGAAAGCATGGCTCGCACAAGCGGGACTGGTCTGCGGGCGCCTGCATCCCGTCGACCTCGACGGCCGACACATCGTCCTGGCCGTCGCGCAAGCCGGCGGCCTGGTCGCCGTCGCGGCCTGAACCGACGTCCCTGGAGGGAACACCACCATGACCTCCGCCGGCGCTGCCGCCCCATACTCGACTGCGACCACGACCGAGGCGCCCGTCCGTGTGTCGTTCGAATTCTTTCCGCCCAACGACGACGCAATGGAACAGACGCTCTGGGCATCCCTCCAGCGGCTGGCGCCGCTGTCACCGCATTTCGTCTCGGTCACCTACGGCGCAGATGGCTCGACGCGCGAGCGCACGCACAACGTCGTCACGCGCATCCTGCGCGAGACGGCGCTCACGCCCGCGCCGCACCTGACCTGTGTCGGCGCCCCGCGAGGAGAGGTGCTGGACGTCGCCCGCTCGTACTGGGACGCGGGCGTCCGCCACGTCGTCGCGCTGCGCGGCGATCCGCCCGCGGGGCAGGCCGGTTACGTACCACACCCCGACGGCTTCGCGTATGCGGTCGACCTCGTGCGCGGCCTTCGTTCGGTCGGCGACTTCGACATCTCCGTGGCGGCCTACCCGGAAACGCATCCGGAGGCGCCGAGTGCGCAATTCGATCTCGACAACCTGCGCTCGAAAGTCGACGCCGGGGCGACGCGGGCGATCACCCAGTTCTTTTTCGACACGGATCTTTTCCTGCGCTTCCGCGACCGGTGCGCGGCCGCCGGCATTCGCGCAGGCATCGTGCCGGGCATCCTCCCCATCACGCGCTTTCCGCACATGCTCAAGTTCGCGCGACGTTGCGGCACTGCGGTCCCCGACTGGCTCGTGCGACGCTTCGACGGGCTCGAGGACGATGCCGAGACACGCCGCATGATCGCGGCGAGCTTCGCGATCGAGCAGGTACGCCGCCTGCAGGAGCACGGCGTGCAGGATTTCCACTTCTACACGCTCAACCGCTCGGAGTTGACCGTCGCGATCTGCCACGCGCTCGGCGTGCGCGCGCCGTCGAACGTCGCGTCCCGCGCGACGGTGGAGGCATGACGTCGATGCTGCGACCCGAACGTCTGCGCGAGTTTCACCGCCTGCTCGGCGAGCGCGTCCTCGTGCTCGACGGCGCGATGGGCACCGTGATCCAGTCGTACGAGCTCGACGAGGCCGATTACCGCGGCGAGCGCTTCCGCGCCCACCCGAAGGACCTCAAAGGCAACAACGACCTGCTCGTGCTCACGCGTCCCGAGGTGATCGGCGAGATCCACCGGCGCTACCTGGAGGCCGGCGCGGACATCGTCGAGACGAATACGTTCAACTCGAACGCCACCTCGCAGGCCGACTACGGCATCGAGACACTGGTGCGCGAGCTCAACCTCGCCGCCGCGCAGATCGCACGCCGCGCGGCGGACGACGTGGCTGCGCGCACGGGCCGGCCTCGCTTCGTGGCAGGCGCGCTCGGGCCGACCAACCGGACGGCATCCCTGTCGCCCAACGTCAACGACCCGGCGTTCCGCAACGTCGCGTTCGACGGGCTCGCCGCGACCTATGCGGACGCGACGCGCGCGCTGGTCGAAGGCGGCGTCGACCTGATCCTCGTCGAGACGATCTTCGACACGTTGAACGCCAAGGCCGCGCTGTACGCGGTGCGCGAGGTGTTCGACGAGCTGGGCGTCGAATTGCCGATCATGATCTCCGGCACGATCACCGACGCCTCGGGTCGTACGCTCTCGGGCCAGACGGTGGAGGCGTTCTGGAATTCGGTGCGCCACGCACGGCCGACGGTGATCGGCCTCAACTGCGCGCTCGGCGCGAAGCAACTCCGGCCCTACGTCGAAGAGCTGGCGCGCATCGCCGACGTCTCGGTCTGCGCATACCCGAACGCGGGCCTGCCGAACGCATTCGGCGAGTACGACGAGACAGCCTGCGAAACGGCCGCGCTCGTACGCGACTACGTCTCGAGCGGCTTCGTCAACATCGTCGGAGGCTGCTGCGGCACCACGCCGGAGCACATCTCGCACATCACGGCAGCGATCGGTGAGCTGCCGCCCCGCAAGCCGCCGGTGCTCGAGACGCGTTGCCGGCTGAGCGGGCTCGAACCGCTGAACATCGGCGCCGACAGCCTGTTCGTCAACGTCGGCGAACGCACCAACGTCACCGGCTCGGCCAAGTTCCGCCGCCTGATCGAGGCCGACGACTATGCGACCGCGCTCGACATCGCGCGCCAGCAGGTCGCGAGCGGGGCCCAGGTCATCGACGTCAACATGGACGAGGGCATGCTGGACTCGGAGGCGGCCATGGTGCGCTTCCTGAACCTGGTCGCCGCGGAGCCGGACGTCGCGCGCGTGCCGGTCATGATCGACTCGTCGAAGTGGTCGGTGATCGAGGCCGGGCTCAAGTGCCTGCAGGGGAAGGGCATCGTCAATTCGATCAGTCTCAAGGAAGGTGAGCGGCCTTTCCTCGCGCAGGCACGCAAGGTCCGCGCGTACGGCGCGGCCGTCGTCGTGATGGCGTTCGACGAACAGGGACAGGCCGACAGCATCGAGCGCAAGGTGGGGATCTGCCAGCGCTCGTATCGGCTGCTGACCGAGCAGGTCGGCTTTCCGGCCGAGGACATCATCTTCGACCCGAACATCTTCGCGGTCGCGACCGGCATCGAGCAGCACGACCGCTATGCGCTCGACTACATCGAGGCCGCGTCGGAGATCCGCAAGGCGTGTCCGCACGCGCTCGTGAGCGGCGGGGTCAGCAACGTCTCGTTCTCGTTCCGCGGCAACGATCCGGTGCGCGAGGCGATGCACTCGGTGTTCCTGTACCACGCGATCCACGCGGGCATGAACATGGGCATCGTCAACGCCGGCCAGCTCGCGATCTACGAGGACATCGAGCCGGAGCTGCGCGAACGCGTCTCGGACGTGATCCTCGCGCGGCGCGCGGACGCGACGGAGCGCCTGCTCGAGGTGGCTGCGCGCTACAAGGGGGAGGCGGGGCAGAAGCGCGCGGAAGACCTGGCGTGGCGCACCTGGCCGGTCACCAGGCGTCTGGAACACGCGCTCGTCAAGGGCATCGACGAGTTCATCCTCGAGGACACCGACGCGGCACGGCTCGAACTCGGACGGCCGCTGCAGGTCATCGAGGGCCCGCTGATGGACGGCATGAACGTCGTCGGCGACCTGTTCGGCGACGGCAAGATGTTCCTGCCGCAGGTGGTCAAGTCGGCACGCGTCATGAAGAAAGCCGTCGCGCACCTGATTCCCTGGCTCGAGCAGGAGCAGGACGGCGTGAGCCGCTCGAACGGCAAGGTCGTGATCGCGACCGTCAAGGGTGACGTGCACGACATCGGCAAGAACATCGTCGGCGTCGTGCTCCAGTGCAACAACTTCGAGGTGATCGACCTCGGCGTCATGGTGCCGGCCGACCGGATCCTCGAGACCGCCGTGCGTGAGCGCGCCGACATGATCGGCCTCTCGGGGCTCATCACCCCCTCGCTCGACGAGATGGTGCACGTCGCGCGCGAGATGAAGCGTCGCGGCTTCGAGGTGCCGCTGCTGATCGGCGGCGCGACGACCTCGCCGGCGCACACCTCGGTCAAGATCGATCCCGAGTACGACGGCCCGGTCGTCTACGTGAAGGACGCCTCGCGCGCCGTCGGCGTTTGCCAGTCGCTCGCGACGGCGGACGCGCAGGCCGAGTACGTCGCGCGTGTCAAACAGGATCATGCGGTGCGACGCGAGCAGCACAAGGGTCGCAAGGCCCGGGGTCCCGCGCTCACGCTCGCCGAAGCGCGCACGAATCGCTTTCAGCCGGAGTGGGCGGCCTACCGGCCACCGGTGCCGAGGTTCGCCGGCGTGCGTTCGTTCGAGAACGTGCCGCTGGAGGAACTGGTCCGCTACGTCGACTGGATGCCGTTCTTCAACGCCTGGGAATTCGCGGGCAAGTTCCCCGAGGTGCTGACCGATCCCGTCGTGGGCGAGGCCGCGAGCAACCTCTACGCCGACGCGCGGCGCCTGCTCAAGCAGATGAACGCCGAGCGCCGGACCCGGGCGAGCGCGGTGGTCGGGCTGTTCCCGGCCAATGCGGACGGCGACGACATCGAGATCTACGCCGACGAGGCGCGCACGCACGTCGCGCACCGCGTGCACACGCTGCGCCAGCAGAAGGCGAAACCCGCAGGCCAGCCCCACTACGCGCTCGCGGATTTCGTGGCCCCGACGAGCTCGGGCGTCAGGGACTGGATCGGCGCGTTCGCGGTGACGGCCGGCCTGGGCCTCGACGAAAGAGTGCGCGAATTCGAGGCGCGGCACGACGACTACGGCGCGATCATGCTCAAGGCTCTCGCGGACCGCCTGGCCGAGGCGCTCGCCGAACGCATGCACGAGCGCGTGCGACGCGAGTTCTGGGGCTATGCGCCCGAGGAGCGTTTCAGCAACGACCAACTGGTCCACGAGGACTACCGCGGCATCCGCCCGGCGCCCGGCTATCCCGCCTGTCCGGACCACACCGAGAAAGGCATCCTCTGGCGCATGCTCGACGTCGGGGGGCACACCGGCATCCGTCTCACCGAAAGCTACGCGATGCACCCGGCGGCCGCCGTGAGCGGCTGGTATTTCTCGCACCCGGAGTCGAAGTACTTCCAGGTGGGCAAGATCGACGCCGACCAGGTCGCCGACTACGCCAAGCGCAAGGGCTGGACGTTCGCCGAGGCCGAGCGCTGGCTCGCGCCGATCCTCGGCTACGACGTCACCGCGACCGCCGCCTGAGCGCTCATTTGCCGGCCAG
>JAJTCR010000451.1 GCA_021325695.1 Steroidobacteraceae bacterium
GCGATCGAGGGCGGCGTCACGTCAATCGAACACGGCACCTACATGGACGACGAGATCTTCGCGCTCATGAAGCAGCGCGGCACCTGGTTCGTGCCGACGATCTCGGCCGGCCGCTTCGTCGCGGAGATGGCGAAGCAGGACGGTTACTATCCCGCGATCGTGCGGCCGAAGGCCGAGCGCATCGGCGCGCTGATGCAGCAGACCTTCGCGAAGGCGTACAAGGCGGGCGTGAAGATCGCCTTCGGGACCGACCAGGGCGTGGCGCCGCACGGTGAGAACGCGAAGGAATTCCTGTACATGGTCGAGGCCGGCATGCCGGCTCAGGCCGCCTTGCAGAGCGCGACGTACAGCGCCGCCGAGGTGCTCGGTGCACCAGACCTCGGGCAACTGGCGCCAGGCTTTCGCGCCGACGTCGTCGCGGTGCCGGGTAACCCCGTCGAAGACGTGAGCGCCATGACCAGGGTGAGCTTCGTGATGAAGGACGGCACGGTGTACGTCGGCGGCCACGGCACGTGACCCTCGCGCGGCCGGGCGTCGATGCCCGTCGCGCATCCGGTGCGCTCGCACTGCTATCGCTGCTCGCGACGAACTGACGAGCCGCGGTCAATAGCGCGGGTCGTACATCTCGTGGTGGACGAGTTCGACGAGGTCTTCCGGACGATCGATCTGCGCGAGGCCGTCACGGAACGCGATCTCGGCAACGGCCACCGCGATCCGCGCCGACACCTCGCGCACGCCGGCGAGCGGCGGATACAGGCTGCCCTGCGCGAGATCCGCCTCGGTGGTGCACGCCGCAAGCGTGCGCGCCGCCGTCAGGAACATCGCATCCGTCACGCGGGTCGCGCCGACGATCACGAGCGCGAGCCCGACGCCCGGGAAGATGTACGAGTTGTTGCCCTGGCGCGGCACGAAGTGGCGACCGTCCGCGAGTGTCAGCGGGTCGAACGGGCTGCCTGACGCGTATAGCGCGCGACCCTCCGACCACTCGTAGGCCTGCAACGCGGTGCACTCGGCCTTGGACGTCGGGTTCGACAGCGCGAACACGATCGGGCGCTCGTTGATGCGAGCCATCTCGCGGACGACGGCCTCGCTGAACGTGCCCGGCACGGCGCCGACCCCGATGATCGCCGTCGGTTTGAGCGCCCTGACCGCGCCCAGGAAGTCGACGACGGGCGCGTGCTCGTGCGCGTACGGCCGCTTGTGCTCCGCGAGTTCGCCGCGGCTCGCGATGACGAGGCCCTTCGAATCGACCATCCAGCAGCGACGGCGTGCCAACGCCTCGTCGAGGCCGTCTTCGCGCATCGCTGCGACGAGGAGGTCGGAGATGCCCGTGGCGGCCTCGCCCGCACCGAGGCACAGGAACGTCTGGTCGCGCATGCGCTGGCCCGTCACGCGCAGCGACGAGAGGATGCCCGCCACCGTCACCGAGGCGGTGCCCTGGATGTCGTCGTTGAAGCAACAGACCCGATCGCGGTAACGGCGCAACAACCGGAACGCATTGTGGTTCGCGAAATCCTCGAACTGCACGACCACGCCGGGGAACACTTCCTGCGATGCGACGATGAACTCCTCGACCAGCTCGTCGTACGCCGCGCCGGTGAGTCGTGCCTGGCGCAGCCCCAGGTACAGCGGGTCGGCCAGCAGGGCCTGGTTGTTGGTGCCCACGTCGAGCATCACGGGCAGGCACTTCCACGGGTGCAGGCCGGCGCAGGCGGTGTAGAGCGACAGCTTGCCGATCGGGATGCCCATGCCGTTCGCGCCGAGGTCGCCGAGGCCGAGGATGCGCTCGCCGTCGGTGACGACGATCATCGCGGCTTCGCGGTGCGGCCAGTTGCGCATGACCTGTGCGATGCGGCCGCGGTCCGCCGCGCTCACGAACAGCCCACGCGGACGTCGGTAGATGTGGCCGAACTGCTGGCAGGCGAGCCCGACCGTGGGCGTGTAGATGATCGGCATCATCTCGTCGGGGTGCTCCGTCACGACGCGGAAGAACAGCGCCTCGTTCCGGTCGAGCAGGCTCGACAACATGATGTACTTCGACAGCGGCGTCTGCAGCCGGCGGAAGTTCTCGAGCACGCGGGCCAGCTGTTCGTCCTGCGTGGCGACGTGCGTGGGCAGCAGGCCGCGCAGGCCGAGCACGTCGCGTTCGTGTTCGCTGAAGGCGGTGCCCTTGTTCAGCGTCGGGTCGCGCAGCAGCGAGGTGCCGCGCGGGAACCATTCGGGCAGGGGAGGCAGTGGGCGCTTGGGCATGGCGAGTCCGTCGTGCAGGACACGCGCGATGCTAGTGGGCGCGGCGCGCCCGTCAACGCGGAAAGTCCTTAGGGAACCCGGGGCGCGACGCCGGCGCGAGCCGCGCCGGGTTCCTGGCCGCTCAGGACGGCGACTTCATCTGCGACTGGGTGTAGTTCTGGATGCCGACGCGCTCGATCAGCTGCAGCTGTGTCTCGAGGAAGTCGATGTGCTCCTCCTCCGACTCGAGGATGTCCTCGAGGATCTCGCGCGAGACGTAGTCGCCGACCTTCTCGCAGTGAGCGATCGCGTTCTTGAGGTCGGGATGTGCGGC
>JAJTCR010000452.1 GCA_021325695.1 Steroidobacteraceae bacterium
CGGCCCTCGCGCAGGCACGCGCGCGCTACCTGCCGGCGATCGACTTCGCCGCGCGCTACACCGTGGCCGACGGGGGCCGCACGATCGACATCCCGGTCGGCGACCTCGTCAACCCGGTCTACGCGACGCTCGAACAGGTTCTCGCCGCGCAAGGCACCCCGCGACAGTTTCCGCGCGTCGCGAATCAATCGATCGAGCTGCTGCGAAACCCCGAGCAGGAAACGCGGTTCGTCCTGACACAACCGCTGTACGAGCCGCGACTCGGGCCCGCCGTCAACGCGAACCGCGCGCAAGTCGCGAGCGCGGAGGCGGACCTCGCCGCACTCCGTGCGCAGGTGGTCCGCGACGTCAAGCAGGCGTACTACCGCTGGCTCGCCGCCGAGCAGGCCGTCGCCGTGCTCGACGCGACGCTCGAGTCGGCGCGTGCGAACCTCGCGGCGAACGAAAGCCTGTACCGCAACGGACGCGTCACGCGCGACCTGGTCTATCGCGCGGAGGCCGACGTGCTCGAGATCGAGCAGGAGCGCCTCGCGACCGCGAGCCGCGTGCGCATTGCGGCGAGCTACGTGAACCTGCTGCGCAATGCCCCGCTCGACCGCCCCCTGCCCCCGACCACGCTCGACGAAGCGACGATCGACCGCTTTCGCGCGACGTTGCTGAGGACGCTCGCGGGCCGACGTCTCGACGTCGAGCGGCTGCAGCAACTGGCCGACGAGCAACGTCAGGAACTGAAGAGTCTCGACTCGGCGATTCTCGTGGGCGAGGCCCAGAAGGCCCTGGCCCGGGCCGCGTTCAAGCCGACGCTTGCGCTCGGCGCCGAAGCCGGCATCCAGGGCACCGAGTACGGATTCGCCGACGAGGACCGCTACGTGCTCGCCTCGCTGGTGCTGCGGTGGAACGCGTTCCGCGGCGGTGCGGACCGCGCGGCACTCGACGAGGCCCGTGCGTTCACCGAACAGCTCCGCACGACGCGAGACCTGGCCGGTCAGCAGGTGCGGCTGGAGGTGCAGCAGGCGCTCGAGCGTTTCGAAGTGGCGGAGGCCTCGCTCGGCACGGCCGTGAAGCGCGCGCAGGCGGCCTCCGGCGCGTTCGAGATCACGAGTCGCAAGCGTGACCTCGGCCAGATCAACCAGGCCGAGTTCATCGATGCGCGCCGAGCGAACACCGACGCGCAGCTCAACGTCACGCTCGTGCGGGCCGAATACCTCGCCCGGCTGGCCGAACTTGAATACGCGATCGGCGATCCGCGCCGACTCGAGCAGGAGCGTTTGCGATGAAACGGGTATGGACGGGCATCGTCGCCACGGCCGTGCTGGTCGTTGGCTGCGGCCAGGAGGAGCGGCAGGCCCCGCCACCGGAAGCGACCTCGCCGCCGGCTGCCGTGCGCACAGAGCCCGTCGCGAGCGCCACGATGGCCCACCAGACTCGCGCGGTCGGCTTGCTCGCCCCGCGCGACGAGGTGCGACTCGCGTTCAAGGTGGGCGGCATCGTCGAACGCGTGCACGTCGACGCGGGCGACACCGTGCGGGCGGGGCAACTGCTCGCGGAGCTCAAGGGTGCGGAGGTCGACGCCGCCGTCGCGCAGGCGTACGAGGGCGCCGAGAAGGCGCGCCGCGACCTCGAGCGCGGCCAGCGACTCCGCATCGACGAAGTCGCCACCGAGGAGCAGGTCGAAAACCTCACGACCGCCTACAACGTCGCGCGCGCCAACCTGCGAACGGCACGCTTCAATGCGCAGTTCGCTCGTATCGAGGCGCCGGCCGACGGCGTCGTGTTCGAGCGACTCGTGGAAGGCGGCGAACTGGTGCAGCCCGGCCAACCGGTCGTCGTGTTCGGCGCGACGGGCCCGGGCTGGGTCGTGCGCGTCGGGCTCGCCGACCGCGACGCCGTTCGGATCGAGCCGGGGACGAACGCCGACGTCACGTTCGACGCGTATCCGGGGCGGGTTTTCCCGGGCAAGGTGACGCGGATCGGCGCCGCGGCCGATCGACTCACCGGCACGTTCGAAATCGAGGTCGAGGTGCTCCCCGACGGGGCGCGCTTCGTGCGCGGGCTCGTGGCCAAGGTTGCGATGCCGCTCGCACAGCTGCCCGACGTGGCGGACGACGCGACGGTCGTCCCGGTTTCGGCGCTGGTCGAGGCCGACGGGCCGCAGGCGATCGTCTACGTCATGGACCGCCAACACAACGTCGCGCGCCGCAAGGCCGTGACGCTGGGCCCGATCCTGGGCGAACAGGTCGTCGTCACGGCCGGGCTCGTCGTTGGCGAGCCGGTGATCACCGACGGCGCCGCGTGGCTCACCGACGGTCGCGCGGTCCGCGAAGTCGCTGCCGGCCACGGCGACGCCGACCGGGGCTGAGTCGTGCGCCTCTGGGCATTCGCGGTCCGGCGCTGGCAGTTCACGCTGCTGCTGTTCGCGCTGCTGATCGCCGTCGGCATCAGCACGCTGTACAACATCCCTCGCGCGGAGGATCCCGAGTTCCACGCACCGGTGCCGATCATCGTCGTCGCGTATCCCGGCGCCGACCCGGCGGACATCGAGCGCCTGATCGTCGACCCG
>JAJTCR010000453.1 GCA_021325695.1 Steroidobacteraceae bacterium
CTGCAGGTACGTGTTGTTGAACTCGAAGCGGTGCCGGTGCCGTTCACGGATCACGTCGGTCCCGTAGACCGCGTGGGCCAGCGATCCGTGCGAGACGCGAACTTCCTGCGCGCCGAGACGCATCGTCCCGCCGAGGTTGGACTGCTCGTCGCGCGCCTCGAACGTGCCCTTCTGGTCCTGCCACTCGGTGATCAGCGCGATCACGGGGTGCGGCGAGCTGCGATCGAACTCCGTGCTGTGCGCACCGGCGAGCCCGGCCACGTTGCGCGCGAACTCGATGATCGCGAGCTGCATGCCGAGGCAGATGCCGAGGTACGGCACGCCGTTCTCGCGCGCATAGCGGACCGCTTCGATCTTGCCCTCGATGCCGCGCTCGCCGAAACCGCCCGGCACGAGGATCGCGTCCATGCCGGCGAGCCCGCCGAGGCCGTGCTTCTCGATGTCGGTGGCCTCGATGAAGTCGATGTTGACGCGGGTGCGCGTGCGCAGGCCCGCATGCATCAGCGCCTCGTTCAGCGAGATGTACGCGTCCTTGAGGTTCACGTACTTGCCGACCATCGCGAGGTTGATCGTCAGGTCGGGCGCCGCCTTGGCGGAGACCACCTGGTTCCACTCCTTCAGGTCGGCCGCCGGCGCCTCGACGCCGAATTTCTCGCAGACGATGTCGTCGAGCTTCTGGTCGTGCAGCAACGACGGGATCTTGTAGATGTCGTCCGCGTCGATCGCCGAGAACACCGCGCGCTCCTCGACGTTCGTGAACAGCGCGATCTTGCGGCGCTGCTCGGGCGGCAGTGGATCCTTGCAACGACAGAGCAGCAGGTCGGGCTGGATGCCGATCGAGCGCAGTTCCTTGACCGAGTGCTGCGTCGGCTTGGTCTTGATCTCGCCCGAGGTCGCGATGTACGGGATCAACGTCAGGTGCATGTACAGCACGTTGTTGCGCCCGAGTTCCACCCCGAGCTGGCGGATCGCCTCGAGGAACGGCAGCGACTCGATGTCGCCGACCGTGCCGCCGATCTCGACCATGCAGACGTCGGCATTGCCGGCGCCCATGCGGATCGAGTGCTTGATCTCGTCGGTGATGTGCGGGATGACCTGTACCGTTGCGCCGAGGTAGTCGCCACGGCGCTCCTTGGCGATCACGTTCTCGTAGATGCGGCCCGTCGTGAAGTTGCTGCTGCGGCCGGTGGTCGTGCGGACGAAGCGCTCGTAGTGGCCGAGGTCGAGGTCCGTCTCGGTGCCGTCGTCCGTGACGAACACCTCGCCGTGCTGGAACGGGCTCATCGTGCCCGGGTCCACGTTGATGTACGGGTCGAGCTTGACCATCGCGACCTTGAGGCCACGGGCCTCGAGGATGGCCCCGAGCGAGGCGGCAGCAATGCCCTTGCCCAGCGACGAGACGACACCGCCGGTCACGCAGATGAATTTGGTCATGGGAGCCACCGTCGCAGGAGAAGCACGACGGGAGGGCAGTCTAGCCGATCGAGGGGCGCCCTGGCCACTTGAAACCGAATGCATCCGATTCGGTGACGATACCGCGCCCGACCCACACGACCCGCAACGAGGGCTCGCCGGGCTCGGCGGCATATTCACGGGCGGTCGCGAGGTCCGCGACGGCCACGATGCCGTCGGCGGCATCGCGCAAGAGCGGCAGGTTCTCGCGCCGCCACGGCAGCACATCGTGTTCCTGCAACCATTTGCGCAAGGGGCGCCGGTGCGTCCCGCCGGCGGGGCGAAACACCTCGCCAGCGCGGCGTCGTGCGACGCGCAGACGGGCCGGCAGGCGCGCACGGCTCAGTCCGACGCCGACGTCGGGCTGCAGTTCGAGCGCCATCTCCGCGCCGCTGGCGTAGCGGTGTCCTGCCGGATCAACCCAGTCGCCCGGTGCGAGCGTGGCCTCCACGTCGCGTTCGGCATGCAGGCAACCGCGATAACGGTGCACGACCGCGCCCGGCCAACGCGTGCGAGGCACGCGGTCGACTGCGGCGTGGGCGACGTCTCCTTGCAGCGCCGCGAGCGTGCGAGCCGCGGGCGTCGGCAGCGCGAGCATCGCGAGCCAGGCCCGGAGAACGGCGCGCTGTCGTGCGGGCGGCAAGCCCTGCAGCGCGTCGAGCCGCACGGCACGTCCGCGACACACCCGCTCGAGGTCCTCCGCGGCATATTCAGCCTCGAGCGCGACCGCATCCCGCGCGTACTCGGCCACGCGGCCAACGGTGCGCGCAGCCGCGGGCCACCGGGCGAGCAGGGCTGGCAGCACGGCCTGGCGAAGGTAGTTGCGGTCGAAACGCAGATCGACGTTCGAGGGATCCTCCACCCAGGCGATTCCGCGTTCGCGCGCGAACCTCTCAAGTGCCTGGCGTTCGAAGCCGAGCAGCGGTCGCCCGTGCCAGGCGTGACCCCCCAGCGGAGCGAGCGGAGGCATCCCCGAGATCGCGCGCAGCCCGCCGCCGCGCAGCCATTGCAGCAGCACCGTTTCGAGCTGGTCGTTCGCGTGGTGGGCGGTGAGCAGCACCTCACCGGGCGCAAGTCGCTCACGGAAGACCGCGTAACGCGCCTCG
>JAJTCR010000034.1 GCA_021325695.1 Steroidobacteraceae bacterium
GCACACAGCTGCTCCTCCTCGATCACTTCGAGCACCGCGAGCGCAGCGGCGCACGCGATCGGCGACCCCGCGTAAGTGCCGCCGAGACCGCCCGGCAACGGCGCGTCCATGATGTGCGCCTTGCCGACGACCGCCGCCAGCGGAAAGCCGCCCGCGAGGCTCTTGGCCATGGTGACGAGGTCGGGTTCGATGCCGGCGTGCTCGATCGCGAACATGCGCCCGGTGCGCGCGAAGCCGGTCTGGATCTCGTCGACGACCAGCACGATGCCGTGCGCGTCGCAGATCGTGCGCAGCGCCCGCAGGAACTCCGGCGGCGCGACGTAGAAGCCGCCCTCGCCCGTCACGGGCTCGACGATGATCGCCGCGACGCGTCCGGGCTCGATGTCGTACTTGAACACCTGCTCGAGCGCATCGAGGCTGTCCTGCACGCTGACGCCGTGATACGCGATCGGGAACGGCGCGTGGTAGACCTCTGCCGGGAACGGCCCGAAGCCCGCCTTGTACGGCGCGACCTTGCCGGTGAGCGCCATCGCCATGTACGTGCGACCGTGGAAGCCACCGCCGAAGGCGATGACGCCGGACCGCGCCGTGTGTGCGCGGGCGATCTTGATGGTGTTCTCGACGGCTTCGGCGCCGGTCGTCACGAAGATCGATTTCTTCGGCGACGGCCCGGGCGCGAGCCGGTTGAGCTTTTCAGCAAGCTCGACCGCCGATGCGTATGGCGTGACCATCAGGCACGTGTGACTGAAGGCTTCCAGCTGGCGCGCCACGGCGGCCTGGACCTTCGGGTGCAGGTGACCGGTGTTGAGCACGGCGATGCCGCTGCCGAAATCGATGTAGCGTCGCCCTTCGACGTCCCAGAGCTCGGCATTGCGCGCGCGCTCGACGTAGACCGGCAGCTGACAGCCGAGGCCGCGGGCAAACGCCGCATCGCGGCGAGCCTGCAGTTCGAGGTTCCTGGACATCTGCGCGTCTCCCCTGTGACGACCCGCGCTCAGCCGCGCAGCCGCGTCGCCACCAATCTTGCGAGGTAGTCCGTGAACTGGTCGCCGAGATTCTCGTGCTTGAGGCCAAACTCGACGGTGGCCTCGAGGTACCCCAGCTTGGAGCCGCAATCGAAGCGGCGGCCCTCGAACGCGTAGGCGTAGACCGCTTCGTCGCCCATGAGGGCGGCGATGCCGTCGGTCAGCTGGATCTCGCCACCGGCGCCGCGCCCGATCGTCGCCAGCTTGTCGTAGATCGCGGGGGTCAGCAGGTAGCGACCCACCACGGCGAGGTTCGAGGGCGCGTCGGCAGGCTTGGGCTTCTCGACAATGCGCTGGACACGCGACACACGGTCGTCGATCCGGTCGGCCGCGACGATGCCGTACTTGTCGGTCTGGCTGCGGTCGACGGTCTCCACGCCGAGGACGCTGGCGCCGTATGCCTCGAACACGCGCGACATCTGCTTCAGGCAGGGCTCGTCGCCGTCGATCAGGTCGTCGGCAAGGTGAATGTAGAACGGTTCGTTGCCAACGACCGGGCGCGAGCACAGCACCGCGTGCCCCAGACCGAGTGGCGCCGGTTGTCGAATGTAAATGCAACTTGCATACGACGGGACGATGCCGCGGATGGCGTCCAGCAGGTCGTGCTTGCCCTGCGCCTCGAGTTCCGCTTCGAGTTCCTGGTTGGTGTCGAAGTGGTCCTCGATCGCGCGCTTGGCCGAACCGGTGATGAAGACCAGCTTTTCTGCGCCCGCCGCAAGCGCTTCCTCGGCCGCGTACTGGATCAGTGGCTTGTCGACGATCGGCAGCATCTCCTTCGGACTCGCCTTCGTCACCGGCAGGAAGCGCGTGCCGCGCCCCGCCACGGGAAACACCACCGTCCGGATCGTCGCCATGCTCGAGCCCCGTGTCGTTGCCTCGGTCAGGCAGCACGGCATGATACTGGATGGCGCGGCGCGGCCTCCACGCCGACACTTCCTACACTCGGACGAGGCGCCGGGAGGCAGATCCCGGGCCTCGCCCGCGCGCCTCAGCGGCTGTCGGACGCCTTCTGTGAGGGCTTGGTCGCCGGTTTGGCGGCCGTCGACGCGGCGGGCGCACCGCCGGCCTTGTCGACGCGGATGTTGCCGCGGTTCTGCTCGAGCACCTTCTCGCCGATGCCTTCCACCTTGAGCAGGTCCTCGGCCGCGCGGAACGGGCCGTTCTTCTGCCGGTACTCGACGATGGCCTGGGCCTTGGCCGGACCGATGCCGTCGAGTTCCTTCGCGATCGCCGCGGCGTCCGCCGTGTTGACGTTGACCGGGCCGGCCCAGGCGGTCGCGACGGGCATCAGGCTCACGATGAGCATCTGCACCAGCGCGCGGCTTGTCTTTTCGTTCATGATCGTCGTGCCTCCGTGGTTGCTGTGCCGCGGCCGTGCGGCTGCGGTCGGAGGCCAAGTTAGCGAGCGCTGCGCGCACTCGCGGCACGAGAATCTGGCCGCTTTGCGCGAAATCAGCCCTGCGCGCGCGGCAGCGCGGCGCGAGGCAGGAACTCCAGCGCGGCCACGCCGCGCAGCGAGTCCCACGAATGGCAGCCCGGGCAGTGCCAGAGGAACGTGGAACTGTCGAGGCCGCACTGGCTGCACTTGTAGCGTGCATGGCGCAGCACGACGTTGCGCAGCGCGCCCGCGATCGCCCGGAGCTGGTCCCGCGTGGGCTCGATTCCCGCCGGCAGGAACGCAGCGGTCATGTCGCGCAGGTCGCTGTCGATCGTGAGCATCTCGCGCACGCAGTCGAGGATGACCGGGTCGTCGTAGTAACCGCCGACAATCGCGGCGTAGGCGATCTCGGCGTGATTGCCGGCGCCGAGCCGGATGAGTTCCTGCAGTGTCTGGTCGAACTGCTGCGGCTCCCCGGCCTGTCGCGCCGCCTCGGCGAGGCGTGGCAGCACGACTGCGAGCAGGTGAAAGTCGCGACGCACGACGCGCCGGTACAGCTGCAGCGCGACCGCGGCATCGCCCTGCTTGCGCGCGACGTCGCCCCGCAGGATGCCGGCGCGGCCGAAGTCGTTCTGCTCACGGCTCGCGCTCTTCAGGTGCTCGAGCGCTGCCTCGTATTCGCCTTCGGCGATCGAGGCTTCGGCCATCTGGCAGTAGTAGTGCGCGATGGCGGTCGGTTGCTCCGGTACGCCGACCGCGCACAACCGCTCGTGGGCACTCGCGGCCTGGGCCCACTCGTGCTGGATCTCGTAGATGCGCACGAGGTGCTGCAGCGCGAGCGCTGGATCGCGCCCCTCTTCGGCCAGCTGCTGAAAAATCCGCTCGGCCCGGTCGAACAGCCCCGCCCGGAAATAGTCGCGGGCCAGCTCGGTGAGCGCCGCGTCGCGGTGGCCGTCGTCGAGGCTCGCCTTGTCGTAGATGTGCTGGTGCACGCGGATGGCGCGATCTACCTCGCCGCGCCGTCGGTAGAGACTGCCGAGCGCGAAGTGCGTGTCGACCGTCTCGTCGTCGAGTTCCGCGATGGTCAGGAACGCCTCGAGCGCACGGTCGGGCTTGTCATCGAGCAGGAAGCGCACGCCCTCGAGATAACGCGCCCGTCGACGGTGGCGACGCTGGCGCCGCTTCTCGTTCCGGTACGACGTCACGCCCCAGCCGATTGCGAGCGTTCCCGCCAGGATCAGCCAGAAATTCACGTCAGCGTGCATCGGCCTTGGTGTCGACCGGGACGGTTGCGTCGCCCGGCGTCGAGCCCCCAAGTCGCGCTTCGGCGAGCCGCAACGCCCGGCGCAGTCGTCCGCGCTCGGCGAGCAGGACCGCCACGCCGCGTGAGCGCACGAAGGCCCCGGCAAGCAGGCCGGCCGCGAACGCCAGGAGCAGTGCGAGGCCCGAGGACATGCCGAACTTGAGGAAGGCGACGTCGACCTCGAAGTGCTGCTGGTTCAGAGCCGCGAACAGCATGGCGAGCACCAGCAGGAACGCAAGGACGATACCGAAGGCGACGCGACGCAGCATGCGGCTCACACGGTGGCCGGACGGAGGAAAACGGATCGGGAGTCTAGCACCCGCGTGCGCGGGCTCCGGTCAATCGACCGTGCTCGTGCTCGTCGACGACAGCGGTCGTGGCGGCGAGGACGGCGTGTCGTCGTCATCGTCGTTGCCGCCGTCATCGTCATCGTCGGAGCTGTCCGAGCCGTCCGGTTCATTGACTCGCTCGCGCAGGTCCTTGCCCGGCTTGAAGTGCGGGACGTACTTGCCCGCGAGTGCGACCGTTTCGCCGGTCTTGGGATTGCGACCCTGGCGCGGCGGGCGGAAGTGCAGGCTGAAGCTGCCGAAGCCGCGGATTTCGATGCGCTGCCCCTGGGCGAGCGCGTCGCTCATGATCTCGAGGATCTGCTTGACCGCCAGCTCGACGTCCTTCGCGGGCAGGTGGCTCTGCTTCGCCGCGATGAGCTCGATGAGCTCAGACTTCGTCATGCTGCGCTCGCCGTCCACTCGGAACCCCCGGGATCTGTTCTAGTTCGTGTGCCGTCACGGAACCCGCGGCGGCTGGTCACCGCCGCGGGCCCGCGGGGATCAGCTGTCGCGACCGGAGATCTGCTCCTTGAGCAGGTCGCCGAGGCTCGTACCCGTCGTCGAGTCGGAGCGATAGCTTTCCATCGCCTCCTGCTCCTCGGCCATGTCCTTCGCCTTGATCGAGAGCGCCACGGTGCGGACCTTGCGGTCCACGGCCGTGAACTTGGCCTCGACCTCGTCGCCGACCTTCAGGTGCTGGCGGGCGTCCTCGACGCGGTCACGCGCGAGCTCGGAGGCACGCAGGTAACCGTCGATGCCGCCACCCAGGTCGACGATTGCGCCCTTGGCATCGACTTCGCGGACGAGGCCGCGAACGATCGAGCCCTTCGGGTGCTCGGCGATCCAGGTGCTGAACGGGTCCTTCGCGAGCTGCTTGACGCTGAGCGAGATGCGCTCGCGCTCCGGGTCGATCGCGACGACGACGGCTTCGACCGTCTGCCCCTTCTGGTACTGGCGCACGGCTTCCTCGCCCGTGACGTCCCAGGAGAGGTCCGAAAGGTGGACGAGGCCGTCGATGCCGCCGGCCAGGCCGATGAACAGGCCGAAATCGGTGATCGAGCGGATCTGGCCGCTGACGCGGTCGCCGCGGTTGTAGTTGTCGGCGAACTCACGCCACGGGTTCGGCTTGCACTGCTTGATGCCCAGCGAGATGCGACGACGCTCCTCGTCGATGTCGAGCACCATGACCTCGACTTCCTCGCCGATGTGCACGACCTTCGACGGGTTGACGTTCTTGTTGGTCCAGTCCATCTCGGACACGTGCACGAGGCCTTCGACGCCTTCCTCGATCTCGACGAAGCAGCCGTAGTCGGCGATGTTCGTGACCTTGCCGAACAGGCGCGTGCCCGACGGATAACGTCGCGCGATGTTCTGCCACGGATCCGCACCGAGCTGCTTGAGGCCGAGGCTGACGCGCTGGCGCTCACGGTCGAACTTGAGGATGCGCACGTCGATCTCGTCACCGACGTTGACGACCTCCGACGGGTGCTTGACGCGCTTCCACGCCATGTCGGTGATGTGCAGCAGGCCGTCGATGCCGCCGAGGTCGACGAACGCACCGTAGTCGGTGAGGTTCTTGACGACGCCGCGCACGACCGCGCCTTCCTGCAGCTTGTCGAGCAGTTCCGAGCGCTCGGCGCTGTATTCCTGCTCGACGACCGCGCGACGCGAGACCACGACGTTGTTGCGCTTCTGGTCGAGCTTGATGATCTTGAACTCGTGCACCTTGCCCTCGAGGTAGCTCGGGTCGCGCACGGGGCGCACGTCCACGAGCGAGCCGGGGAGGAAGGCGCGCACGAATTCGATCTCGACGGTGAAGCCGCCCTTGACGCGGCCGTTGATGAGGCCCTTGACGACCTCCTGCTTCTCGAACGCGGTTTCGAGGCGCTCCCACGTGCGGGCACGCTTGGCCTTCTCGCGCGAGAGACGCGTTTCGCCGGAGCCGTCCTCGACGCTGTCCAGTGCGACTTCGACGTCGTCGCCGACGCTGACTTCGACTTCGCCGCGCTCGTTCTTGAACTGCTGGACGGGAATGACGGCTTCGGACTTGAGTCCTGCGCTCACCACGACCACGTCGGGACCGACTTCGATCACGCGGCCGGTGAGGATCTGCCCCGGGCGAATCCGTTGACTCGCCAGGCTTTCTTCGAACATCTGGGCAAAACTTTCGCTCATGCTCTTCTCAGTGGACCTCGTGGTCCGGTTCCTCGCGAGCATCCTGCCCGCCAAGGGTTGGGTTGATGACACGACGACCGGCTCCCTGCCCGTCGTCAACGACAAACGGCACCGCCCCCGCACCCGGACGCGGCGCCGTCAATTCATCGCGGGGAGTCGGCTCCGGGCGAGCTCGAGGACCTGGTCCACGACCTGCTCGATGGCGAGCCCCGTCGAGTCGAGGAGGATGGCGTCCGCCGCCGGGCGCAAAGGCGCCACTGCACGGCTGGAATCGCGCCGATCCCGCTCGCGGATCTCCTGCGAAAGGTCGTCGATGGTAACCGTAAGTCCCTTTTCTTTCAACTGGTTATGACGCCTTCGGGCACGCTCTTCCGGGCTTGCGGTCAGGTAGATCTTCAGCGGGGCCGCCGGGAAAACCACGGTCCCCATGTCGCGGCCGTCCGCCACGAGGCCCGGCGGACGCGCAAAAGCGCGCTGCCGTTCGAGCAGGGCCGCCCGGACGGCCGCCATCGCGGCGACCCGGGACGCCTCGGCGCCAGCCGCCTCCGTGCGGATCTCGAAGCTCACGTCCACCCCGTCGAGCAGGATCCGCTCCTCCCCGGCCACGTCGGTCCCGAACTCGGCGTCGAGGGTCCGCGCCTGTTCGGCGTGACCCGGCTCGTCATCCGCTGCCAATCCGCGCCGGCGGCCCGCCAGCGCGACGAGCCGATAGAGCGCCCCGCTGTCGAGCAAGTGGTAGCCGAACACCGAGGCGACCCGACGGGCGATCGTTCCCTTGCCGGAGCCGCTCGGACCGTCGATGGTGATGACTGGCGTCACGGCGTTCCGGTGGTTGAGCGATATGGGGTCAGGGGGTAGTGGACGAGGTGGCGTCGTCACATTGGCGAAGGCGGCAAAGGATTGGACACAGATGGCGAGGTTGTCACATCCCCTCCCACTATCCCCTACTCCCTGGCCCCTATCCCGTCGTCTCTACACGGAGCCCCACCGAGTTGGCGAGCGCCGCGAAGCCCGGGAACGACGTGGCGACGTTGTCCACGTCCCGGATTTCGATCGGGCCCTGGGCGCGCAGGCTCGCGACCGCGAAAGACATCGCGATCCGGTGGTCGCCCCGGCTGTCGATCGTGCCGCCGCCGAATCGTTGTCCGCCGCGAATCCGCATGCCGTCAGGCAGCACCTCGTGTTCGATGCCGAGCACCTCGAACCCGCGTGCCATGGACGCGATCCGATCGCTCTCCTTCACGCGCAGCTCCGCGGCCCCGGTCACGATCGTCTCGCCTTCCGCGCAGGCCGCCGCGACGAAGAACGCCGGGAACTCGTCGATTGCGAGCGGGACGAGTCGCTCGGGCACGCGCACGCCGTGCAGCGTCGATGGACGCACTTCGATGTCGGCGACGGGCTCGCGGCCCCAGCTGCGGTGATTGACGAGGCGGATGTCAGCCCCCATCAGCGCGAGCATCTCGAGGATGCCGGTGCGCGTCGGGTTCACGCCGACGTCGCGGACGGTGCAGGGCTCTCGTGCGCCGATGCACGCCGCGACCAGAAAGAACGCGGCGGAGGAAATGTCGCCCGGCACCTGGATTCGCGTGGCCTGCAGCGCACGTGGCGCCGACACGGTGATCACGCCGTCGCGGGATGCCACCTCGACGCCGAAGCTCTGCAGCATGCGTTCCGTATGGTCCCGCGTGATCGCAGGCTCGACCACCGTGGTCTCGCCCGCGGCGTACAACCCCGCCAGCAGCACGGCGGATTTCACCTGCGCGCTGGCCACCGGCATCTCGTAGTGAGTTCCGCGCAGCGTCGCGCCACCGCGGATACGCACGGGCGGTCGCCCGTCGTTCGTCTCGATCCTCGCGCCCATCGCCCGCAGTGGTGCCGCCGCGCGCTCCATCGGACGACGCATCAGCGACTCGTCGCCGACCAGGGTGGAGTCGAACGGCTGCGCACTCAGCAGGCCCATGAACAAACGCATGGCCGTCCCGGCGTTGCCCATGTCGAGCGTCACCTGCGGGTCGCGCAGGCCGTGCAGGCCCAGACCCTCGACGACGACTTCGTTCGGGCCCGGCCGTTCGACGCGGGCGCCGAGGTGCTCCACCGCGCGCATGGTCGACAGGCAGTCCTCGCCCTCGAGAAATCCGGTCACCTGCGTGGGTCCGTTCGCGAGCGCGCCGAACATGACCGCGCGATGCGAAATCGACTTGTCGCCGGGCACCGTGATCGAGCCGGCGACGCGTTCGGCCGGCGCCACGTGGTAGCCCGTGCTCATCAGAGGATTGCCTTCGGGTACGAGCCCACGATGCGGAACAGCGACGCCCGAGCCTTGAGCTTGGCGAGCGCGGTCGCGAGCGGCGCCCGCTCGGAGTGACCGTCCACGTCGATGAAGAACACGTAGTCCCACTTCTTCTTGCGCGACGGTCGGGTCTCGATGCGCGTCATGCTGATCCCGTGCTCGGCAAGCGGTTCCAGCAACCGGTACAAGGCGCCCGGCGAATCGGTGTGGGACGCCGAAACCAGCAGCGTCGTCTTGTCGGCATCGCTCGGGTTCACGGCCTTGGGGCCGATTGACGTCGCCGAGCATCGTCATCCGGCCCATCAGGTTCTGATGGATGCGCAGCTCCACTTCGCCCGAGATCTTGAGCGGCGAAATCAGGAACATGTCCAGCGTGTTGTTGACGGTGCCTTCGGTCGAATTCTCGATCGGCACCACGCCGAAATCCGCCGCCCCCGACTCCACCTCGTGGAAGACTTCCTCGATCGACGTCAGCGGCAGCGGGCGCACCGAGTGACCAAAAAACTTGAGCACCGCCTGCTGCGTGAACGTGCCTTCGGGGCCGAGGTAACCGATCTTGAGCGCGTTCTGCTGCGCGAGGCAGGCGGACATGATCTCGCGAAACAGCCGCAGGATCTCCTCGTCGCGCAACGGCCCGCCCTGCTCCCGGTTGCGTTCGAGCGCGAGCCGCAACACCTGCGCCTCGCGTTCGGGCCGATAGAAATCGACGAGCTGGCCCGAGGAATGCTTGGAGACGCCGACCTGCTGCGCGAGTCGCGCCCGCTCATTGATCAGCGCGTGCAGCTGCGAATCCACCGTGTCGATGCGCTCCCGGATCTGCTCGAGCGGCCGCTTCTCGGGTCGGCCGCGGCTCGTGGAGGCGGGTCGCGAGGCCGGATCGGTGATCCGCGCCTTTCGCCCCTGCTTTCTCGGTCCCTTTCTCCGGGCCATGCCTCACACCACCCGAGCGCCCAGCACGCCGTGGATCGCCCGGACCTTGTTGAGCACCGCGGCGGGTACCGGTGCGTCGATGTCGATCAACGTGTAGGCGAGTTCGCCTCGCGACTTGTTGAGCAGGTCCGCGATGTTGAGGCTCGCGTCGGCCAGCGCCGTCGAAATCTGTCCCACCATGTTCGGAACGTTCGCGTTCGCGATGGCCAGGCGACACTCGCCTGCACGAGGCAACACGGCCTCCGGAAAATTGACCGAGTGGCGCACGTTGCCGTTCTCGAGGAAGTCGCGCAGCGTGTCCGCGACCATGATCGCGCAGTTCTCCTCGGCTTCGCCGGTGGACGCGCCGAGGTGCGGCAACGCGACGACCCGGGGGTGCAATCTCACGGCATTGGTCGGGAAGTCGCAGACGTAGGCCGAGAGGTGCCCGCTGTCGAGCCCATCGAGGACGGCCCGCTCGTCGACGATCTGCGCGCGGGCGAAATTGAGCACCACGCCCCCGCGACGCATGAGCTTGATCCGCGACGCGCTGACGAGGCCGCGCGTGTGGTCGGTGAGCGGCACGTGCACCGTGACGAAGTCGCAGCGTGCAAACAGGTCGTCGAGGCTCACCGCCTGCTCCACGCCGGACGAAAGCTGCCAGGCGCGCTGCACGGTGATCTGCGGGTCGTAGCCGAGCACCTTCATCTGCAGGCCGAGCGCGGCGTTGGCGACCTCGACGCCGATCGCGCCGAGCCCGACGACGCCGAGCGTCCGGCCCGGCAGTTCGTGACCGACGAATTTCTTCTTGCCCTGCTCCACGGCCGTCTCGACGGCGTGGTCATCGCCTTCGAGCGAGCGCACGTACGCCCAGGCCTGGCATACGTTACGCGCGGCCAGGAACATGCCCGCGAGGACGAGTTCCTTTACTGCGTTCGCATTCGCACCGGGCGCATTGAACACCGGGATGCCGCGCTGGCTCAGCTTGGCGACCGGCACGTTGTTGGTACCGGCTCCCGCACGAGCCACGGCAAGCACGCTGTCGGGAATTTCCATCGCGTGCATGTCGGCTGAGCGGACCAGGACGGCGTCGGGGTGCCCGATCTCCGAGGCCACTTCGTAACGGTCGCGTGGCAGACGCTCGAGGCCGCGGACGGAGATGTTGTTCAGGGTCAGGATTTTGAACATGGCTTATCGAGTGACTAGTGATTAGTGACTGGTGAATAGTCGGACGGCGCTTTCGCGCGCTCTGGCTCCGACTAGTCACTATTCACTGACCACTATTCACTAACCTTTAGTCCTTTGAAATTCCTTCATGTACTCGACCAGCGCGTCGACGCCGGCCAGCGGCATGGCGTTGTAAATGCTCGCGCGCATGCCACCCACCGAGCGGTGTCCCTCGAGCGCGACGAGACCCGCCCGCTTCGCGCCTTCGGCGAACGGCTTTTCGAGTTCGACGTGCGGCAGCGTGAACGGCACGTTCATCCAGGACCGGCACTCGACCGCGACCGGGTTCCTGTAGAAACCGGACCCGTCGATGGCTCCGTAGAGCTTTGCCGCCTTCGCCCGGTTGCGTTCGGCCATCGCCGCGAGACCGCCCCCGCGCTTGACCCAGTCGAACACGACGACGAGTCCGGCCGGACCGATGTTCTTCTGCGCGCCCGCATAGATGACGCCGTAGCGGCCGACGTCCAGCGGGCGTGACAGGATCGTCGAGGAAAAGTCGGCGACCAGCGGCGCGTCACCGTCCGGGACGAAGGGAAACTCGACACCGCCGATCGTCTCGTTCGGCGTGTAGTGCAGGTAGGCGGCGTTGGGCGAACGCTTCCACTCCGATTGTGGTGGCACGTGCGCGTAATTCGAGGAGGCCGCGTCGGCCACGACGTTGACCTTGCAGTACTTCTTCGCCTCCGCGATGGCCTTCTTCGACCAGGCGCCCGTGTTCACGACGTCGACGACTGCGTCTGGCGTGGTCAGGTTGAGCGGAATCCCCGCAAACTGGGCCGTCGCGCCCCCCTGCAAGAACAGCACCTTGTAGCTCGACGGCACCGCGAGCAGTTCGCGCAGGTCGGCCTCGGCCTGCTGCGCGATGCCGACGAACGCCTTGCCGCGATGGCTCATCTCCATGACGGACATGCCGTGGCCGTGCCAGTCGAGCATCTCTTCGCGCAGGCGCTCGAGCACTTCCTGAGGCAGCGCGGCCGGGCCGGCACTGAAGTTGTAGACGCGGGTCATGAACGGGGTCGTCTCCGTCGGTTGTTTTACGAAGCATTTTAGCAGGGCATTCGAGGCCCACGACGATGCGACGGCATTTGCTTATGCCGTCGCGGCCGCGTCGCGTCGCAACCGGGAATCAGTCTCAGGCCGACGGTGGCGCAGCTTCGCCCGCGGCAGGCTCGTCGCCCGGTGCGATCGCGCGCTCTGACGGAGCCAGCGGCTCGACCTCGTCTTCGATCTCGCCCTCGACGTCGCTGCTCGGCGGCTCGGGGTCGACCGACTCGACGCCGATCAGGCGCTCGCCCTCGTCGAGCTTCATCAGGCGCACGCCCTGTGTGTTGCGCCCGAGGACGGACACCTCGGAGGCCGGCGTGCGCACGATGGTGCCACTCGAACTCATGACCATGAGTTCGTTTTCGGTCGTCACCTGCGTCGCCGCCACGAGCTGCCCATTGCGCTCCGTCGTCTGGATGGCAATGACGCCCTGCCCGCCGCGTCCGTGCACCGGGAATTCCTCGACCGACGTGAGCTTGCCGTAGCCGTTTTCGGATGCGACCAGGATCAGGCCGTTCGAATCGGGGATGATCAGCGAAATGACGCGCTCGGATTCCGGCATGCGGATGCCGCGCACGCCCGCCGCGTTGCGACCCATCGCGCGCACGTCGTCTTCCGAGAAACG
>JAJTCR010000454.1 GCA_021325695.1 Steroidobacteraceae bacterium
AGGGCCTGTTTCTTGACCAGCTTCATCGCCGAGTCTCCCGTTGCAACCTGATCTCGCGTCCGGGGCCGGACGCCGCCGGACGCGTCAGATACGCGCCTTGTCGTAATACTTCGATACGTGTGCCGTCACGCGGTAACCGGTGGGGCGTTTCGCCGCGGACGCCGGTTTCGCAGCCGGTGACGCCACGGCCGGGCCCGCGGAGCCCGCCACCGCCGCGAGGCCACCGGCCGCCGCGAGGTCGCGCAGGAACTTGCGGCGCTGGGTTCGAGTCTCGCCTGGATCGCGCTTCATGCTCATGTGTCCTCAGTTGGATGACGTCGTGCCGGCCGCCGGGATGCTCACCCCGAACGCCTCCGACTCGACGCCGATGAATTGCTCGCCGAGTTGACCCACGGCGCGGTAGAAGCGCGCCGACTCGGCCTGCTGCAGGTCGCGAAAGAACTTCGCCATCCACGGTTCGAGGTGGCGCGCGAAGAAGGCCTGCTGCTCCTCGAGCGACACCGGCTCCTCGCCCAGGATCAGCAGCGCCATCGTGTCACAGAGCGCGGCCGCGTGGTCCTCGGGTTCGACGACGCCCGGCTGGCGCTCGATCCCGAGTGTCCGCAGGTCGCTGCGCAGTTGCGCCAGCGGCTGCTCCATCAGGAACCCGGTCAGGTACCACGAACCGTACGGGACGACTTCCCCACGACCGAGCCCGATGAACAGCGCTTCGAATTCGGGTCGCAGCTCGGTCGGCTCCGCACGCGCCGCGGCGACGGCGAGCATTTCCCAGGACGCCGCCAGCAGGCTCGTGTCGCCCGGTTCCGGCGCGGCGCCGCGCAGGGATTCGAGCAATGCCGCATCGGGTGGGCCTGCCAGCAGGTGACCCAGCAGCGTGTAGACCTGGCCGCGAGCGCGGTCCTCGTCGACGACCGCCGTCACGGGCATCTCTCGGAAGTTGCAGGGTGCGGTCGGGGGGACGGGCATCGACGAGTCACGTGGTCCTGAACCATACGATCCGCAGCAAGATACGGGCCAACCATTTCGTACCACAGTTTGCCGTCCCAGACGGCGTGATTCCGAGCAAACGCCCGAAATTCGATTCGTGGTGCGACATTCTGTCCATGGGCGGTCAAAATGGGCCAGCGTCAACGTGAGCGACGGGCTTCGGCCGTGAACATGTCGCGGACCCGACAGTCCTCGCACATCTCGAGCCGTCGGCGCGCCTCGGGCGTCTGGAACATCCAGTGGCCCTCCAGCTTACGCGTGAGCTTGTCGAGCATCTTGCGGGTGGCGAACGGCTTGCCGCAGCCGACGCAGCATACCGGCTGCTCCTCGTGGAGGGTGCGTGGGCGCTCGCGAGCCTCGGCGTCGTGCACGAACCGGGCCTGCAGCGTGATGGCGTCCTCGGGACACGTCCGTTCGCAGAGCCCGCACTGCACGCAATTCCACTCGCGGAAATTGAGTTGCGGCAGGCCGCGGCCATCCTGCAGCGCGTGCGTGGGGCACGACGACACGCAGCTCATGCACAGCGTGCAGGCGTTGGGGTCCACGCGGACGTCGCCGAACGCGGCACCGCGTTCGAGCAGCGTGATCCGTTTGGAGGCCGGTGCGTGGGCCTGCAGGTGCAGCAACGCGAGCCGCAGCGATCCCCGCTTGTCCCCGCCCGGCGTCGCGAACGTCGCCGGCTGTCGTCCCTCGCCCGTCGGCAGCGTCGACAGCGCCTGCATCGTCGCCGCCGGCTGATCGGCGTTCGCGATGCGCAGCCGGTCCTCCCGGTAGCCCATGCCACCGAGGATGGCTCGCGCGGTCGCAAGCTGCTCCTGCAGCGCATCGACCAGCTGGGGCGGGGTGCGATCGCACGTGAGCAGCACCACGGCCTCGGCGCCGTACGCGAGGCAGCCGAGCCACACGTCCATGCCGACCGACCCGATTTCCTCGAGCGTCACTGGCAGGACGTGTTCGGGCATCGCGCCGGCAAGGCCCTGCTCGAGCGCCCCACCGGAAACCTCGTCGTGAAACAGGACGCTCGGCGTGGCACCGCCGCCGTCGCGATAGTCGCGCAGCAGCTGACGCAGACCCGTGAGCAGGTCGCCGGGGCGCGGGTACGCATACGTCATCGCCCCGCTCGGACAAACGGTGGCGCAGCCCCCGCCGCCCTGGCACAGGTAGGGGTTGACGGCCACGGTTTCACCGATCGACACGATGGCTTCGGCCGGGCACACGTCGATGCACCGGGTGCAACCGCGCTTGCCGCTGCGACCGTGCGCGCAGATCTCCGGGTTGTAGTTGAAGTACTTCGGCTTCTCGAACTGACCGCGCATCTGCGGCAGCACTTCGAGCAAGGCCGTGCGCGCGGACTCGTCGCCGCCCGGCGCGTAATACCCGAGCGGCAGCATCGACTGCCGCAGCAACGGCGTCGCCTGCAGGTCGACGACGAGATCGAAACGGTCGACGGCCGGCGTGAGCAGCGCACCGAGGTTCCGGTTCGTGCCCGCCCCGAGCAGCGCGACCTCGAAATCGCCGAGGGCGCCGCGCACCAGCGGCCGGCCACCGCGAACGATGAAGGT
>JAJTCR010000455.1 GCA_021325695.1 Steroidobacteraceae bacterium
TCCCAGGAGGGAGGCGGACGCGCCCGCGTCCGCGCGTGAGTTTGGCTGACACAGCTGACAGGTGATGAAGATGGCCTATACGTTCACCGAGAAGAAGCGGATCCGGAAGAGCTTCGGCAAGCGCCAGGGCATCCTGGACGTGCCGCCGCTGCTCGCGATCCAGACCGACTCGTACGCGCAGTTCCTGCAGCTCCGCGAGTCGCGCGCCCTGCACGCGGAGCTGTCCGCGCACTCGGGCGGCCAGGTCGCCGGCGGCCGCCTGCTCTCGGAGGACCAGGAGCGGGCCATCATCGAGAAGCACCTCAAGCGCGCGGGCCTGCACGCCGCGTTCAACAGCGTGTTCCCGATCAAGAGCTACTCGGGCCACGCGACGCTCGAGTACGTCTACTACTACCTCGGCGAGCCGGTGTTCGACGTCAAGGAATGCCAGATGCGCGGCCTCACGTACGCCGCGCCGCTGCGCGTCCGCCTGCGCCTGCGCGTCATGGACAAGGAGTCTCCGGGCGCGTCGCGCGTGAAGCGCGCGATCGAGCAGGAGGTCTACCTCGGCGAGCTGCCGCTGATGACGGAGAACGGCACGTTCATCGTCAACGGCACCGAGCGCGTGATCGTCTCCCAGCTGCACCGCAGCCCGGGCGTCATCTTCGACCACGACAAGGGCAAGACCCACAGCTCCGGCAAGCTGCTGTTCCAGGCGCGCGTGATCCCGTACCGCGGCTCCTGGCTCGACTTCGAGTTCGACGCCAAGGACTGCGTGTTCGCGCGCATCGACCGGCGCCGCAAGCTCCCGGTAACGATCCTGCTGCGCGCGCTCGGCTACTCGAACGCCGACATCCTGCGCCTGTTCTTCGACCGCAACACCGTGCACCTGACGAAGAAGGGCCCGGAGCTCGAGCTCGTGCCCGAGCGCCTGCGCGGCGAGACCGCGATGTTCGAGATCAGCGCCAACGGCAAGGTCATCGTCGAGGAAGGCCGCCGCATCACGGCGCGCCACGTGCGCCAGCTCGAGGAAGCGGGCGTCAAGCGCCTCGCCGTGCCCGTCGAGTACCTCGAGGGCAAGATCATCGCCCACGACGTCGCCGACCCGAAGACCGGCGAGGTGCTCGCCTCGGCGAACGACGTGCTGACGACCGCGCTGGTGAACCGCTTCGTCGAGGCGGAAGTGGCCGAGATCGGCACGCTCTACGTCAACGACCTCGACCGCGGCCCGTACGTCTCCGACACGCTGCGCATCGACGCGACCACGACGCGCCTCGAGGCGCTCATCGAGATCTACCGGATGATGCGCCCGGGCGAGCCGCCGACGAAGGACGCGGCCGAGAACCTGTTCCACAACCTGTTCTTCAACGGCGAGCGCTACGACCTGTCGGCCGTGGGCCGCATGAAGTTCAACCGCCGCGTGAACCGAGCGGTGCCGGAGGGCCTCACCGAGGCCGGCGTCGAGCGCTGGCTCGAGGAGCCGGGCATCCTGTTCGACGGCCGCTACTTCTCGACCGTGTCCGAGCAGCGCAAGGACGAGACCGGCAAGGCCCTGGTCGCCAAGTACGGCGCGGACATGTCCGACGTGGTCGACGTGCTGCGCACGCTGATCGCGATCAAGAACGGCGACGGCAAGGTGGACGACATCGACCACCTCGGCAACCGCCGCGTGCGCTGCGTCGGCGAGATGGCGGAGGTCGCATTCCGCATCGGCCTCGTGCGCGTCGAGCGCGCGGTCAAGGAGCGCCTGACGCTGGCCGAGAACGAGGAGATCAACCCGCAGGACATGATCAACGCGAAGCCCGTGGCCGCCGCGGTCAAGGAGTTCTTCGGCTCCTCGCAGCTCTCGCAGTTCATGGACCAGAACAACCCGCTGTCCGAGATCACCCACAAGCGCCGCGTGTCGGCGCTCGGCGAGGGCGGGCTCAAGCGCGAGCGCGCCGGCTTCGAGGTGCGCGACGTGCACCCGACGCACTACGGCCGCGTGTGCCCGATCGAGACGCCGGAAGGCCCGAACATCGGCCTGATCAACTCGCTCGCGGTCTACGCGCGCACCAACAAGTACGGCTTCCTCGAGACGCCGTACCGCCGCGTGCGCGACAAGCGCGTGACCGGCGAGGTCGACTACCTGTCGGCGATCGAGGAGAGCGAGTTCGTGATCGCGCAGGCGAACGCGCCGCTCGACGAGAAGGGCCGCTTCACCGGCGAGCTCGTCTCCTGCCGCTACCAGAACGAGTTCACGCTGATGCCGGCGGACCGCATCGAGTACATGGACGTTTCGCCGCGCCAGATCGTGTCGGTCGCCGCCGCGCTGATCCCGTTCCTCGAGCACGACGACGCGAACCGCGCGCTGATGGGCTCGAACATGCAGCGCCAGGCGGTGCCGACGCTGCGCTCGTCCACGCCGCTCGTCGGCACCGGCATCGAGCGCACCGTGGCGATCGACTCCGGCGTCGCCGTCATCGGGCGCCGCGGCGGCGCGGTCGACTCCGTCGACGCGTCGCGCATCGTCGTGCGCGTCAACGAGGGCGAGGTCACGGCCGGCGAGCCGGGCGTCGATATCTAC
>JAJTCR010000456.1 GCA_021325695.1 Steroidobacteraceae bacterium
GACATCGCGCCGGAGCCGTTGCCCGACGTGTTCGTCGAGGAGATCGTGTTCGACGAGGAGCCGACCGACGCGCCGGTCTCGGTCGAAGGCATCGAGGTTGTCGAGGGCGTCACGGTCGTGGATGCCGAGGACTCGCCCACGGCGGCGGCGGAGCCGGAGCTGCCCGGCGCGCAGCCGGACGAGGTGGTCGAGCCGGCCGCGGATTTCGAGGCCGCCGGGCCGGAGGTCGCAGCCCCCGCCGAAGCGGTCGCCTTCGAACCGCCGTTCGAGCAGGTCGCTTCGATGTACACGCTCCCCGTCCTGCCCGGTCGCGAACCCGCCGCGCCGGCCGAACGTGCGGAGCTCGCGCGCGTGGACGCGGAACTGCTCGACGACCTGCTCAACAACGCGGGCGAGGTCAGCATTTTCCGCGCGCGCATCGAGCAGCAGATGACCTCGATCGAGTTCAACCTCGCCGAGCTCGATCGCACCGTCACGCGGCTGCGGGAGCAGTTGCGCAAGCTCGAGCTCGAGACCGAGGCGCAGATCCTGCATCGCCACCAGGCCGACGAGGCCGTGCATCGCGCCGACTTCGACCCGCTCGAGCTCGATCGCTATTCGACCATCCAGCAGCTCTCCCGCGCGCTCGCCGAATCGGTCAGCGACGTGGCCAGCATCGAGGGCCTGCTCGCGAACCTGAACCGCGACACGCAGAACCTGCTGCAGCAGCAGGGCCGCGTGGTCACCGAGGTGCAGAACGGGCTCATGCGCACGCGCATGGTCCCGTTCCAGCGGCACGTGCAGCGCCTGACGCGCATCGTGCGCCAGGCTGCGACCGAGGCCGGCAAGAAGGCCGAGCTGGTCGTCGAAGGCGCCACCGGCGAACTCGACCGGCAGGTGCTCGAGCGCATGCTGCCGCCGTTCGAGCACATGCTGCGCAACTCGGTCGTGCACGGCATCGAGGCGCCCACGCAGCGCGTCGCCGCGGGCAAGGCTGATACCGGACGCATCACGATGAAGCTGCAACGCGAGGGCGCCGAAGTCGTCATCGTGGTGGAGGACGACGGCGCGGGACTCGACGTCGCGGCGATCCGCACCAAGGCGCGCCAGATGGGGCTGCTGCAGCCCGACCAGGAGCTCACGGACGAGGAAGCATTGCAGCTCGTGCTCGAGCCCGGCTTCAGCACTGCGAGCCGGCTCACGCAGTCGGCCGGCCGTGGCGTGGGCATGGACGTCGTCGCGACCGAGGTCAAGAAGCTCGGCGGCGGGTTGTTCATCGAGTCGAAGCCCGGTTACGGGGCGCGCTTCACGATCCGGCTGCCCTTCACGCTCGCGATCACGCAGGCGTTGATCGTGCGCGTGCACGACGAGTTCTTCGCGCTGCCGATGGCCACGGTCGAAGGCGTCGCGCGCCTGACCCGCACCGAGATCCAGCGTCACGTCGAGGAAGAGCATCCGACGTTCGAGTACGGCGGCACCGTGTACCGGTTCCAGCACCTCGGCTCGTTCGTCGGCAGCGGGCCGTCGCTGTTGCCGGAGACGGATGCCGCGCTGCCGGTGATCCTCGTCCGCGCAGGCGAGCACTCCACCGCGCTCGTGACCGACGAGCTGGCCGGCAGCCGCGAGATCGTCGTGAAGTCGGTGGGCCCGCAGATCGCGAGCATCCGCGGCATCTCCGGCGCCACGATCCTCGGCGACGGGCGCATCGTGGTCATCCTCGACATGGGCACGCTCGTGCGTTCGGAGTGGCGCGTGCGCTCGGCGGAAGGCTCGCGCCAGGTGCGTGACGACCGGATCTTCGCGCTCGTCGTGGACGATTCGATCACGGTGCGCCGCGTGACGCAGCGGCTGCTCGAGCGCAACGGCATGCGCGTGATGACCGCGAAGGACGGCGTCGAGGCGCTTTCGCTGCTGCAGGAGCACGTGCCCGACGTGGTTCTGCTCGACATCGAGATGCCGCGAATGGACGGCTACGAAGTGGCCGCGCACGTGCGCAGCGACGCGCGCATCGCCGACGTGCCGATCATCATGATCACGTCGCGCGTGGGCGACAAGCACCGTGCGCGCGCGATCGAACTCGGCGTCGACGACTACCTCGGCAAGCCGTACCAGGAGAGCCAGCTGCTCGACGCGATCGAGCCGCTCGTGCTCGCGCGACGCCGGCTGCAAAGCTGAACGGAGCCGCACCGCGATGCCGACACCGACCCCGACGACCGTCATCCCCACCGGCGCAGGCGAGGAACTCTATTGCCTGCTCGTGCCGCTCGCCGACGACCGCCTGCTGCTGCCGCGCTCGTGCGTGACCGAAGTGATCAACTACCAGGCGCCGACACCGATGGACGGTGCACCGCCCTGGTACCTCGGAACGATCGCCTGGGGCGGCAGGCGCGTGCCGCTGGTGTCGTTCGAGGCGACGCTCGGCCGGGCGCTGCCGCGCACGAGCGGACGCACGCGCATCGTCGTGATGCAGGCCTTCACGACCGACGCCGGCGGCAACTTCGCGCTGCTGACGCAAGGTTTCCCGCAGCTGGTGCGGCTGAGCCCCGACGTCGTGCATCCGGATCGGACTCAACGCCAGGCGCTGTCCCTCGCGCACCGACGAGGCGAGATAGCGACCGAGGTCCTGCGGCACGCGCACCTCGGGCACGACGCTGCGTCCGCACTGCTCGCAGGCGGCGGCGACGATCGCCTGCCAGTGGCGCATCTTCTTTTCCGCCTGCCGGTCATCGAGCCGGACGACGCTGCGGGCCGACAGCACCGGCACAATCGTCCGTACCCCCAGCTCGGTCGCCTTCTGCAGCGTCCAGTCCATGCGCTCGCTGCGTGAAACCGCCTGCACCAGCGTGATCCGCAGCGCCGACTCGGCCAG
>JAJTCR010000035.1 GCA_021325695.1 Steroidobacteraceae bacterium
CGACTTCACCACGATCGTGCTGGGCCCGTACGCGACGCGTACGCTCGGCGACCTGGGCGCGGACGTCATCAAGGTGGAACCGCCACAGGGCGACCTGTTCCGCACGGTGCGCCCGGGCCGTTCGCGTGGCATGGGTGCGGGCTATCTCGGCTTCAACCGCAACAAGCGGTCGCTCGCGCTCGACCTGAAACGCCCGGCCGCCCGTGAGGTCCTCGATCGCCTCGTGCGCGGTGCCGATGTCGTCGTCCACAACATGCGGCCGAAGTCCGCCGCACCGCTCGGTCTCGACTACACGCGGCTTGCCACGCTTCGACCGGGCCTCGTGTACGCGTTCGCCGCGGGTTACGACCAGCGCGGCCCGAACGGCAGCGAACCGGCGTACGACGACGTGATCCAGGCCGCGGCCGGCGTCGCGGCGCTGAATGCCAACGAGCGCGGGGAGCCGCGTTACCTCTCGACCATCCTCTGCGACAAGGTCGGCGGCCTGCACCTCGCGATCGCGGTGGCCGCGGCGCTCGCGCGTCGCGCGCGGACCGGCGAAGGCTGCTGCATCGAGGCGCCGATGTTCGAGAGCACGGTCTCGTTCCTGATGTCGGAACAGCTCGGTGGCGCGACCTTCGAGCCGCCGCTCGGCCCGACCGGTTACGACCGGCTCGCGGCGCCGAACCGCCGGCCGTATCGCACGCGCGACGGCTTCATGGCGATCCTGCCGTACACGACGACGCACTGGGTGGCGTTCTTCGAACTGATCGGCCAGCCCGATTTCGCGCATTCGCCGCGGGTGCAGGACCCGGGGCTGCGCAGCCAGAGCGCCGACGCGCTCTATGCGCTGATCGCGGAAGCCGCGCCTTCCCGCACGAACGACGAGTGGCTGCAGGCCCTGCGCGCACGCGACATCCCGTGCTCGCGCGTCAACTCGGTCGGCGACCTGCTCAGCGATCCGCACCTGCGCGCGATCGACTTCTTCCGCGAGTACGATCACCCCACCGAGGGACGGCTGCGCGACGCGCGCTCGCCGTTCCGGCTGTACGAGGAACTCGAACGCGACGATCGTCCTGCGCCGCGCGCCGGCGCGCAAAGTCGCGAAATCCTGCGCGAATGCGGCTACGACGACGCCGAGATCGACGGGCTCGTCGCGACGAACACCGTGGCCGACGCAGGACCTCCGCCGGACGCAACCATGGAGCACAGATGAGCGAGCTGGACCGGTTCCGCGACGACGTCCGCGCCTGGATCGCGGCGAACTATCCGCCGTCGCTGCGCGAGCCCCTGCGCGTCGACAGCCCCGACACGCCCTGGGGCGGACGCAAGACGCGTTATGCGAACCCCGACGTGCAGGTCTGGATGGACCGGATGGCCGCGAAGGGATGGTCGACACCCGAGTGGCAGCCCGAGCACGGCGGGGCTGGGCTCACGCCGGAGCACGCACGCGTGCTGCGCGAGGAACTGGCTGCGGCAGGGTGTCGCCCGCCGGTGATCTCGTTCGGACTCATGATGCTCGCGCCCGTGCTGCACGAGTTCGCGAGCGAGGAGCAGCGCCGGCACTTCCTGCCGCCGATCGCGCGCGGCGAGATCCGCTGGTGCCAGGGCTACTCGGAACCCGGCGCGGGCTCGGACCTCGCCGGACTCAAGACTCGCGCGGAGGACCTCGGCGATCACTACCTCGTCAACGGCCAGAAGATCTGGACCTCGTATGCCGACCAGGCCGACTGGATCTTCTGCCTCGTGCGCACCAACCCCGAGTCGAAGCACGGCGGCATCTCGTTCCTGTTGATCGACATGGCGAGTCCCGGCATCGAAGTGCGGCCGATCCAGTTGATTTCGGGCAAGTCGCCGTTCTGCGAGGTGTTCCTGACGGACGTGCGCGTGCCGAAGCAGAACCTCGTCGGCAAGCCGGGTGAAGGCTGGAAGATCGCGAAGCGGCTGCTGCAGCACGAGCGCGCCAGCATTTCGACGCACCTGCAGACCGGCCTCGGCGGCTCCCCGGCGGGCCGCCCGCTGGCTGAGCTCGCCCGGTCCTACGCGGGCGAACGTGACGGCCGCATCGCGGACGCACACTTGCGCGACGCCGTGGCCCGCCACGAGATGCGGAGCGAGGCGATCGCGCTGACGTTGCGCCGCGTGCAGGAGGAGTCCGGCAAGCAGGGGCCTTCCGCGTTGTCCTCGATCACGAAGTCGCTCGGAGCGCAGCACAACAAGGACAAGCATGAACTGATGGTCGAGATCCTCAGTCTCGCCGGCACCGCCTGGGACGGTGCGCCGTTCACCGACGAGGAGGTCGAAGTCTGTCGCCAGTGGCTCAGGTCCAAGGGCAACTCGATCGAAGGCGGCACGAGCGAAATCCAGACCAACATCGTGGCCAAGCAAGTGCTCGGCCTGCCGGACTGAGGCGCACCCGACATGGCCCTCGTGCTCGACCAGGACCAGGCGCTGCTGCGCAGCACCGCGACGCAATTCGCGCGCGAACGACTCCCCGTCGCAAACCTGCGCCGCCTGCGCGACACCGGCGACGCCACCGGTTTCGACCGCGACGCGTGGCGGGAGATGGCGGACCTCGGCTGGACCGGCATGCTGATCCCGGAGCCGCTCGGCGGCAACGGCTTCGGTCACTTCGGCCTGGGGCTCGTGCTCGAAGCGCTCGGCCGCACGCTGGCCGCCTCGCCGCTCCTTTCGACCGTCGTGCTGTCGGGCACGGCCCTCACCCACGCCAGCGATGCGGAGCCCGCGCGGAACCTCTTGCGGCAGATCGCCGCGGGCGAGACCGTGCTCGCGCTCGCCCACGAGGAGCATCCGCGACACCGCCCCTTGGCGATCGCCACGACCGCACGTCGCGATGGCGAGGGCTACGTGCTGAACGGTCGCAAGCGTTTCGTGATCGACGGTCACGTGGCCGAGACACTGCTCGTCGTCGCGCGCACCGCCGGGGCCGACGACGATCCACGCGGCCTGTCGCTGTTCCTGCTGGACGGCGCGACGCCTGGGATCTCGCGGCACCGTCTCAGCCTCGCGGACAGCCGCAACAGCGCCGACGTGCAACTGTCGGACGTCCGCGTGGACCGCACGGCCCTGCTCGGCGAGGCCGGCGCGGCCGGCCCGGTGCTCGAACGCGTGCTCGACGTCGGGCGCATCCTGCTCTCGGCCGAGATGCTCGGCGCGGCACAGCAGGCGTTCGAGACGACGCTCGAGTACCTGAAGCAGCGCCAGCAGTTCGGCGTCCCGATCGGCAGCTTCCAGGCGCTGCAGCACCGCGCCGTGCAGATGTACACCGAGATCGAACTCGCGCGCTCGGTGTTGCATGCGGCGCTGACGGCGCTCGACGAGGACGGTGGCGCCGACGTCCCGCGCCAGGCGACCGTGTGCAAGGCATGTGTCAACGACACGTTCCACCTGGTCAGCAACGAAGCCGTGCAGATGCACGGCGGCATCGGCATGACCGACCAGGTCGACGTCGGGTTGTACCTGAAACGTGCGCGCGTCGCCGAAGCGACGCTCGGCACGGCCGCGTTCCACCGGGAACGCTACGCGACGCTGCAGGGTTTTTAGCGCACCGGCGGAAGCGCGTGCCGGGGCGTGCGGGCGCTGCGGCGGGCTGCGAAATACTGCGCGATCGACATCCACTCGTGCGCGACGGGACCGCGCCTCAGCGCGTCGCCGCAGCGATCGCGATCGGATCACGATCCTGGCGCCGGGATGAGTCCACCGTACGATCGACCGTCCCGTACAAGGTCGTGCGCTGGCGTGGCACGCGCCCGATGGATCGTATCGCCGCTTCGAGCGTGGCGGACTCCATGGCCTGGCCGTTCACGCCGCCGGCGGCGCGCGTGATCGACTCGTTCATGAGGACGCCGCCGAAATCGTTTGCGCCGGCCTGCAGCGCCAGCAGCGCACCGTCGCGCCCGAGCTTGACCCAGGACGCCTGCACGTTCGCCACGAGCGGGTGCAGCACCAGTCGCGCGACCGCGTGCATCAGGATCGCCTCGCGAAAACTCGGCCCCGAGCGCGCGAGGCCGCGCCGCCACAGCGGCGCTTCCATGTGCACGAACGGCAGCGGTACGAACTCGGTGAACCCCTGCGTTCGCGCCTGCAGGTCGCGCACCGCCAGCAGGTGGCGCGCCCAGTGCACCGGCCGCTCGACGTGCCCGAACATGACGGTCGCGGTGCTGCGTAGACCGACGCGGTGGGCGGTCTGCATCACGTCGAGCCACTCGGCCGACGTGAGCTTGTCGGGACAGATCACCGCCCGCACGTCGTCGCAGAGGATTTCCGCCGCCGTGCCCGGAAGCGTGCGCAACCCCGCATCGCGCAGGCGCCCGAGATACGACTCGAGCGTGAGCCCGAGCGTGCGCGCCCCGTGGAAGATCTCGAGCGGGGAAAACGCGTGCACGTGCACGCCGGGGGCCGCACGCCGGGCGGCAGCCACGATCCCGAGGTAGGTCTCGCCGGTGAACTTCGGGTGGATGCCGCCTTGCAGGCAGACCTCGGTGGCGCCGCGCTCGGCGGCCTCGACGACGCGCCGCTCGATTTCCTCGAGATCGAGCGTGTAGCCTGGACCGCGCAGGCTCCGGGCTCCGCGGCCCTTGGCGAACGCGCAGAAGCCGCACGAGTAGCTGCAGACGTTCGTGTAGTTGATGTTGCGGTTGACGACGTACGTCACGTCCTCGCCGACCGTCGCGGCGCGCAACTCGTCGGCGGCTCGCACGACCGCTTCGAACTCTGGCCCGTCTGCTCCGAACAACACGACGATGTCGCGCTGGCGCAGTCGCTCGCCGCGACCCGCTCGACGCAGCACCTCCTCGACACGTGGGTCGGCCCCACTGGCAGGCCCGCGACGTCGCACCAGTCCCGCATGCGGCTCCGGCGGCGCATCACCGGCGCCGGCCGACCAGCGCGGATCCTTGCGATAGCCGTCTGCGTCGAGGTCGCGCAGGACGGCGGTTCGAAATGCCGCGTCGAGCCAACGCCCGCCGTCGAGCGCGAACGCCGGTGCGATCGCGAGCCGTTCGACCAGCGTGCGGCCCGCCGCGGACGTCGCGGCCTCGAGCGCGACGAGCTCGGGCCACGGGGCCTCGGGATTGACATGGTCGGGGGTCACCGGCGACACCCCGCCCCAGTCGTTGATGCCCGCGGCAATCAGGTCGAGCAGACGGCCGGGACTGAGGTTGGGCGGCGCTTGGATCGACATCGACGGCCCGAACAGCAGTCGCGTCACGGCGATCGTCCAAAGCAGTTCGTCGAGCGGCGGCTCGGGATGACGCGCCATGCGGGTGCCCGGCTTGGCGCGGAAATTCTGGACGATGATCTCCTGGACGTGCCCGTGGCGCTCGTGCAGGTCGCGGATCGCGAGCAGGGATTCGATGCGTTCGCGGCGCGTCTCGCCGATGCCGATGAGGATCCCCGTCGTGCAGGGCACCGCGGCCGCGCCGGCCGCGCGCAACGTCGCGAGTCGTGCCGCCGGCTGCTTGTCCGGCGAGCGGTGGTGCGGCCCGCCCTTCTGCGCGAGACGCTCGGCGCTCGACTCGAGCATCGCGCCCATCGAGACGGATACACGCCGCAGCCGTTCGAAATCGTCGCGCGTCATGTGCCCGGCGTTCAGGTGGGGCAGCAGTCCCGTCTGCTCGAAGACGAGCCGCGCACAGTGCTCCAGATACGCGAGCGTCGTCGCGAACCCGAGTTCGTCGAGCTGGGCGCGGGCCGCGGCAAAGCGCGCCTCCGGCCGGTCGCCGAGCGTGAACAAGGCCTCTTTGCAGCCCGCCCGCGCGCCGGCGCAGGCAAGCTCCAGCACCTGCGCCGGCGTGAGGTAGGGCGCGCGTCCGGCGCGCGGCGGTCCGGCGAACGTGCAGTAGTGGCAGACGTCGCGACAGAGCTGCGTGAGCGGGATGAACACCTTGCGCGAATAGCTCACGCGCGCCCCGAAGCCGCGCCGGGCCAGCGCCTCGGATTGCCGCATCAGCGTGTCGAGGTCCTCACGCTCCGCCAGCGCGAGCGCCTGTTCGCACGACGGCGGCACGTGCGCGTCGAGGTCCGCGGGCACGTCGATGTCGCGGGCGAGCCCGGCCAGCGGCAGCACCTCGAGCCGCGCGCCGGCACGCGTCGCGGCATGCACGTGCCGCGCACAGCTGCCCTCACCGAAGCCCGGCTCGATGTACGGAGGCAGGCGCAGGCCCAGCGCGTTCGTGCCGTGCCCGAGGTGATCGGGCACGACGACCACGTCGCAGGCGCGCGTCGCGGCGACCAGGCGCTCGATCTCGGCGGCGGTCACGTGCGGCACGTCGGCCGCGACGACGACCGCGAGGTCGTGCGCGTGCGCGGCGTGCACGAGCCCGGCCCGGATCGCCGCGTTGAGGCCGGACCCCGTGTCCGGTACGACCGTAACGCCTGCGGTCGGGAGCGTCGCATCACTCGTGACCAGCGCGATCTCGTCGATCGCGCCGGATCCCCGCAACGCGTCGAGCACGCGGCCGAGCATCCCCCGCAACAGTTGCTCGCGACCGGCCGGGTCGAGGACGCCGGCGAGCCGTGTCTTGCCGCAGCGCCCGTCGCGAACCGGCACGATTGCGCAGACGCTCATGCACGGGCCCGCCGTGACCGCTGCGACGGGGCGAGGGTGCGGGCGAACGAGAGCGCGGCGCGCGCGAGTTGCTCCCGGTCCTCGAGCGTCTGCATCAGCGTCGGCACGACCAGCGCGGGCACACCGACCGTCGGCGCCAACGCCGCGTCCACGGTGTCGAGCACGAGGCCGTCGACCAGGCCCGCGTAGTGGCGCGCAATCGAGCGCGGCGACACCTCGACGCCCAGTTCGCGCATCAGCTTGACCGTCGGGCCCTTGACGGCGCGGCCGCCGATCACGGGCGACACCACGACGATCGGTGCACGACACGCCTCGAGTGCTCGGCGCAGCCCGGGCACGCCGAGGATCGGCCCGATGCTGAGGTACGGGTTCGACGGACAGACCACGACGCACTCGAGCGGAGCGGACGCGAGCAGTGCGAGGACGGCCGGACTCGGCGCCGCAACGTCGGCGCCAGCGTAGTGCACGGCGCGCACGAGTGGCTCGCATCGCCGCCGCACGAAATAGTCCTGGAACTGGAGCGTGCCGGCCTCGGTGTCGAGCGTGGTCGAGACCGCGTCGTCGCTCATGGGCAGCAACGTGCTCGGCACGCGGAACCGCCGCCGCAGGTCCTCGGTGACTGCCGTCAGCGACTCGCCGGCCGCGAGTCGGCGCGTGCGCTCGACGTGCACGACGAGGTCGCGGTCGCCGAGCCGGAACCAGGTCTCGCCGCCGAGCCGCGCCAGTTCCTCGATGAAATTCCAGGTCTCCCCGCGCCGCCCCCAGCCGGTCTCGGTGTTGGCGACCCCGGCCAGCGTGTACGTCACGGTGTCGAGGTCCGGGCAGACGAGCAGGCCGAGGTGCCGGAAGTCGTCGCCGGTGTTGACGAGCACGGCGAGGTCGCCGGGCGGCAGGACGCGCTGCAGGCCGAGCGCGAGCTTGGCGCCGCCGATGCCGCCGGAGATCGCCAGCACTCGCGCCGTGTCGATGCTCATCGAAACAGGTCCTCGCCGGGCGCGCGGATCAACGATTGCCCATCATTGCACGGCGCGGCGGCGTGGACCCCGCGCACGTGGACGATGGGGGTGCCCTCGGTCGCCTCACCCATCGCGAGGCCCGCGCCCGCCGCGATCGCGTCGGCGACGGCCACCTGCGTCATCTGGAGCGGCCGGTCGTCGCGGTCGGGCGCGCCGCGCAGGTCGACCAGTGCGGGCACACCCGCGACGCCGAGGGCGACGTTGACCGTGCCGAGCCGCCACGGCCGGCCGAAGCTGTCGCTGACGATCACGCCGGCCGCGACGCCGCAGCGCGCTTCGAGCGCCGTGCGCAGCCGTCGTGCCGAGGCGTCCGGATCCTCCGGCAGCAGCAGCACCGTCCCGTCGTCGTCCGCGGCGCCGGTGTTGGAACGGTCGATCCCGGCGTTGGCCATGACGTAGCCGCGCCGGTGCCGCGTGATCAGCACGTTGGGGGCGACGCGCACGACGTCGCTCGACTCCTGCAGCACGAGCTGGACCAGGCGGGCATCCTTGCCGCAGCGCGCGGCGAGTTCCAGCGCCTGCGCGCTCGGCACCGTCTCGGCGAGGTGTCGGAAGCGGCCCTCGGCTTTCGAGACGATCTTCTGCGCAAAGACCAGCACGTCGCCCGGCTGGAGCGACAGGCCGGCCCGTCCGAGCGCCGTCGCGGTGAGCGCGGCGAGGTCCGCGCCGGGCAGGACCTCCGGCACGTCGGGCAGCGCACGGAATTCGAGCGCCGCTCGCGTCATCGAGTTTCAGCCCGGCGCGGGCGGCACGAGCGTTCCGGTGATCCGGACGCCGGCGCCGTCGACGGCGTAGGTCTTGTTCAGGAAGATCAGGACGGACGTGAGCGCCTCGGCCGCGGTCGAGTTCACGAGCGCACCGGCGTGCAGGCCACGCAGCCCGCACTGCTCGACGAGGCCGATCACCGCCTCGCGCGCGCCCTTGTCGTCGCCGAACACCAGCACGTCGCACTCGACCGGTCGGTCGGCGGCGAGCTTGTGGGCCGCGACGTTGTGGAAGGCAGAGACGACCTTCACGTCCGCGCCGAGCACGGCCTGCGCGATGGCCGCGGCGGAATCCTCCGGCGGCAGCTGCACGCGCATCACCCTGGGCGGCACCAGTGGCACCGTCGTGTCGACCACGATCTTGCCG
>JAJTCR010000457.1 GCA_021325695.1 Steroidobacteraceae bacterium
GAACGGCGCGCGCCCGACCATCTGACGCGCCTGCGGCTCGTCCCCGACTGGAAGACCGGCCGCGTCGCCGCGCAGGCGTTCTTCGCCCGCCCGCTTGGCAAGCCCGTCGAGCTGCGCGGCTCGATTCTCGACCCGCAGGGCGAGCGCGCGCACGAGGTCGTGCTGGCGGCCGCGCGCGGCGTCACCGCCTTGCCCTTCGAGTTCACGGTCGCCGATCGGCAGTCCTGGTCACCGGACAGCCCGGCGCTGTACGGGGCAAGGCTGACGCTGGAGCGCGAGGGCGAGGCCGCGGACGAGATCGAGGAAACGTTCGGCTTTCGCCTTATCGAAACGCGCGACGGCAAGCTTCACCTCAACGGCGAGCCGATCTACCTGCGCGCCGCCCTCGACCAGGATTATTATCCGGGCACCATCTGCACGGTGCCGTCGGTCGCGTTCCTCGAGGATCAGTTCCGCAAGGCCAAGGAGCTCGGCCTCAACTGCCTGCGCTGCCACATCAAGGCGGCCGACCCGCGCTATTACGAGGTCGCCGACCGGATGGGCATGCTCATCTGGACGGAGCTTCCCAACGGCGGCATGTCGACCGACCGCTCGCGCGGGCGCAAGGAAAAGCTGCTCAAGGGCATCGTCGACCGGGACTGCAACCACCCGTCCATCATCATCTGGACCATCATCAACGAGAACTGGGGCGTCGATCTCGTCCACGATGCCGACCACAGGGATTGGCTGAAGCGCACCTTTGCTTGGCTCAAGGCTTACGACCCGACCCGGCTCGTCGTCGACAACTCGCCCCTCGCCCCGAGCTTCCACGTCGAATCCGACATCGCCGACTACCATTTCTACGCCGCCATTCCGGACCATCGCGACGAGTGGGACAAGTTTACGGACGAGCTCGCCGAGCGCGCCTCGTGGCTGTACAGCCCGCATGGCGACGCGGTCATCACCGGCCGCGAGCCGCTGATGTGCTCCGAATTCGGCAATTGGGGCCTGCCCTACCCCAAAGATCTGCGCGAGGCGGACGGCCAGGAGCCGTGGTGGTTCGAGACCGGACCTGATTGGGGGGACGGCGTCATGTATGCGCACGGCGTCGAGAACCGCTTCACCGACTGGAGCCTCGACCGCGTGTTCGGCGACCTGCGCCGCTTCGTCATCGCGGCGCAGTGGCAGCAGTTCCGCGCCTTGAAATACCAGATCGAGGCGATGCGCCGGAAGCCGAGCCTGGCCGGCTATGTCATCACCGAGCTGCATGACTGCCACTGGGAGTCGAACGGCCTCCTTGACATGAAGCGCAACCAGCGCGTCTTCCACGAGCTGTTCCCCATCATCAACGCCGACATTGTGATCGCCCCGCGCTGGGAGCGCCTGTCCTATTGGTCCGGCGAGACGGCTTCCGTCGCGGTCTCCATCGCGCATGGCGCCGGGCCCGTTCTCGACGGCGCGCAACTCGACATCCGCCTCGGCGACGACCAGCGGCGTCTGTCCCTGCCGCGCCTCGAAGCCGGCCATGTCCTCGATCTCGGGCACATCGACCTCCGCGTTCCGAGCATGAGCGAGGCCGGCCTGCACCGCATCCATTTCGAGCTGCGCCGGTCCGACGGCTCGCTTGTCGCCGTCAACCATCTCGACATGGCGGTGCATCCCGAACGGGCGCAGCCGGCCCATGGCCGCCGGCCGCTCTGGTCGCCCGACAAGGAGATCCGCGAACGCTTCCGCGCTCTCGGCTACACGATCGCGCGGACCCTCGACGAATCCGCGCTCGTCGTCTCGCCCATGCACGACGAGACGATCGCCGCGCATGTGCGCCAGGGGTCGAGCCTCCTGCTCGTTCCCGACGAGGACATGTCGCTCTACCCGTTCTTCCCGCATTGGCAGAACGTCAGGGTGGTCAATCGGAACGGCACGCTCTGGCGCGGCGACTGGGCCTCGTCCTTCGCCTGGCTGCGCCGAGGCGGTCAATTCGCCGGCCTGCCCGGCGGGCCGCTGCTCGACGAGACCTTCGACCGCGTCATCCCGACCCACGTCATCAAGGGATGCAACCTGCTCGACTTCCAAGCACGCGTGTTCGGCGGCCTGGTGGTCGGCTGGATCCACAAGCCGGTCGCCCTCGGCGTCGAGCGCTCGTACGGACGCGGCCGCTTCGTCACCTCGACTCTGCGCCTGTTCGGGGACGAGCCGGGCGCCGACCCCACGGCGACGACGCTCGCCGACACCCTCCTGGACCTGGCGGTGGATGCGCGCGCGCAACGTCTCGACGACGCGGTGCGCGCGGCCGAAGTCGCCGCGTAGAGCATGACGCTCTAATGTCAGCGAATACGAAGGGGCTGGCGTTCGCCGGATCCTGATGTTGCCGCTTGGGATCGGTTCGCCGTAATCCTCCAGACCGTGTTCGACAGGTCGTCGGCGACGATCAGAGCCCCGCGCGGGTCCACCGTCACCCCGACCGGTCGACCGCGCGTGTTGCCGTCGTCCTTCAGGAAACCAGACACGAAATCGATCGGCTCGCCGGCGGGCCGGCCGTCGCGGAACGGCACGAAGATCA
>JAJTCR010000036.1 GCA_021325695.1 Steroidobacteraceae bacterium
TCGCCGGTCCTTCGATGGACGACGAGCACGAGTTCCGCGCGGGGCCGACGCTCGCCGACGACGTCGTAGGTCTCGGTGCCGTCGAGCGCGAGCGTCCTGCGGTTCACGTCCGGTTTGAACTCGAGCGGCAGGACGCCCATGCCGATCAGGTTGGTGCGGTGGATGCGCTCGAACCCTTCGGCGACGATCGCCTCGACGCCCGCGAGCCGTACGCCCTTCGCGGCCCAGTCGCGTGACGAGCCCTGGCCGTAGTCGGCGCCCGCGACGATGATCAACGGCTGCTTGCGGTGCATGTAGGTTTCGATGGCCTCCCACATGCGCACGACGGCGCCGTCGGGTTCGACGCGCGCAAGCGACCCCTTGCGCACCTTCCCGTCGACCACCGCCATCTCGTTGACCAGCGTCGGGTTCGCGAACGTGGCGCGCTGCGCGGTGAGATGGTCGCCGCGGTGGGTCGCGTACGAGTTGAAGTCCTCTTCCGGCAGGCCCATCTTCGCGAGGTACTCGCCCGCGGCGCTGTCCTGCAGGATCGCGTTGGACGGCGAGAGGTGATCGGTCGTGATGTTGTCGCCGAGCAGCGCGAGCGGACGCAGCCCCGCGAGCGTGCGCTCGCCCGCGAGCGCACCTTCCCAGTAGGGCGGGCGCCGAATATAGGTCGACGTCGGCCGCCAGTCGTAGAGCGGGCTCGCCCTGGCGACGGAGCGGCTGCGCTCCTCGAACATCGGGAAATAGACCTTGCGGAATTGCTCGGGCTTGACGGCCTGCGCGACGATCGCGTCGATCTCGTCATCGCTCGGCCACAGGTCCGCGAGCGTGATCGGCTTGCCGGATGTGTCGACGCCAAACGCGTCGCGCTCGATGTCGAAGCGCACGGTGCCGGCGATCGCGTACGCGACGACGAGCGGCGGCGAGGCCAGGAACGCCTGCTTCGCGTATGGGTGGATGCGGCCGTCGAAGTTGCGGTTGCCGGACAGCACCGCGGTCGCGTAGAGATCGCGCTCGACGATCTCCTGCTGGATCTGCGGGTCGAGCGCACCGGACATGCCGTTGCAGGTCGTGCACGCGAACGCGACGATGCCGAAGCCCAGTCGCTCGAGTTCGGTCTTGAGCCCGGCTTCCTCGAGATACAGCGCGACGGTCTTCGAGCCCGGCGCGAGCGAGCCCTTCACCCACGGCTTGCGCGTGAGTCCGAACCGGTTCGCGTTGCGCGCCAGCAGCCCGGCCGCGACCACGTTGCGCGGGTTCGAGGTGTTGGTGCAGCTCGTGATCGCGGCGATGATCACCGCGCCGTCCGGCATCCGGCCCGGGACCTGCTCCCACGTCGAGGCGATGCCTTTGGCGGCCAGTTCGGTCGTGGCCACGCGCGCGTGCGGATTCGACGGCCCGGCGACGTTGCGCACCACGCTCGAAAGATCGAACGTCAGCGTGCGCTCGTAGACGGCGGACTGCAGGCTGTCGGCCCAGAGTCCCGCTTCCTTCGCGTACGTTTCGACCAGCTTGACCTGGGCGGGCTCGCGACCGGTCAGGCGCAGGTACGCGAGCGTCTGCTCGTCGATCGCGAACATCGCCGCGGTGGCGCCGTATTCGGGCGCCATGTTCGAGATGGTCGCTCGATCGCCGAGTGTCAGCGAACGTGCGCCGGCGCCGTGGAATTCGAGGTAGCTGCCCACGACCTTCGACCTGCGCAGGAACTCGGTCAGCTCGAGCACGATGTCCGTTGCGGTGATGCCGGGTTGTCGCCGGCCGGTGAGCTCGACGCCGACGATCTCGGGCAGGCGCATCCACGAGGCACGACCGAGCATCACGTTCTCCGCCTCGAGGCCCCCGACGCCGATCGCGATCACGCCGAGTGCGTCGACGTGGGGCGTGTGGCTGTCCGTGCCGACGCAGGTGTCGGGGAACGCGACGCCATCGACCGCGTGGATGACCGGCGACATCTTCTCGAGGTTGATCTGGTGCATGATCCCGTTGCCGGCGGGGATCACGTCGACGTTGTCGAACGCGCGGCTGGTCCAGTCGATGAAGTGAAAGCGGTCCTCGTTGCGCCGGTCCTCGATCGCACGGTTCTTCGCGAAGGCATCGGGGTCGTGGCCGCCACACTCGACCGCGAGCGAGTGATCGACGATCAGCTGGACCGGCACGACCGGGTTGACCTGCGCTGGGTCTCCGCCTTGCTCGGCGATCGCATCGCGCAGGCCCGCGAGGTCCACGAGTGCGGTCTGGCCGAGGATGTCGTGACAGACGACGCGCGCTGGAAACCACGGGAAGTCCCGCTCGCGCTTCACGTCGACGATCTGGCGCAGACAATCCTCGACGATCGACGGTTCGGCCCGGCGCACGATGTTCTCGGCGTGGACACGGGCCGTGTACGGCAACGTGTCCCACGCGCCGGCCCGCAGCTCGTTCACGGCCGCCCGCGCATCGAAGTAGTCGAGGGACGTGCCGGGTAGGGGTTTGCGATGAAGTGTGTTCAAGGCAGAAGTGTCTGGTGTTCAGTGTCTGGCGGTTAGTAGGAACGAAGCATCCAGCGGCGGCGAGAGCGAATAGCAGGAGGGCCCCCGACGGTGGCGCTCCTACTAGACACTAGACACTATTCACTAGACACTTTCTCTCAGCGCTTCGCGATCGGCACGAACGTGCGATCTTCCGGGCCCGTGTAGTTCGCGCTCGGCCGGATGATCTTGCCGTCGATGCGCTGCTCGATCACGTGCGCACTCCACCCGGTCGTGCGCGCAATCACGAACAGCGGCGTGAACATCGCGGTGGGGATGCCCATCACGTGGTATGAGACCGCGCTGAACCAGTCGAGGTTGGGGAACATCTTCTTGACGTCCCACATGACGGTTTCGAGGCGGTCCGCAATGTCGAACAGCTTCGTGTCGCCCGCTTCCTGCGACAGGCGTCGCGCCACCTCCTTGATCACCTTGTTGCGCGGATCGCTGATCGTATAGACCGGATGGCCGAAGCCGATGATCACTTCCTTGCGCTCGACGCGCGCCCGGATGTCGGCTTCCGCCTCGTCGGGAGTGCCGTAACGCTGCTGGATCTCGAGGGCGGCTTCGTTCGCGCCGCCGTGCTTCGGGCCGCGCAGTGCGCCGATGGCGCCCGTGATGCACGAATAGATGTCGGCACCCGTGCCGGCAATCACGCGCCCGGTGAACGTGGAGGCGTTGAACTCGTGCTCGGCGTAGAGGTTCAGCGACACGTGCATCGCCTTGACCCACGACGCGTGCGGTTGGCGACGATGCAGCAGGTGCAGGAAGTGACCACCGACGGAGTCGTCGTCGGTCTCCACCGTGATCCGCAGGCCCGAATGGCTGAAGTGGTACCAGTAACAGAGCATCGAGCCGAGGCTCGCGATCAGCCGGTCGGCGATGTCGCGCGCACCGGCCGCGTTGTGATCGTCCTTCTCGGGCAACGCGCAACCGAGCACCGAGGTGGCCGTGCGCAACACGTCCATCGGGTGGCTCGCGGCGGGCAGGGCCTCGAGGGCCTGGCGCACCGGCACGGGCAAGCCCCGCAGTCGACGCAGCTTGTCCTTGTAACCCTTGAGCTCGGCGGCGTTCGGCAGGTTGCCGTGGATCAGCAGGTACGCGACTTCCTCGAATTCGGTCTGTTCCGCGAGGTCCAGGATGTCGTAGCCGCGGTAATGCAGGTCGTTCCCGCTGCGGCCGACCGTGCACAGCGCGGTGTTGCCGGCGGTGACGCCGGACAGCGCGACGGACTTCTTCGGCTTGAAACCGACGGCGGGTGTTTCGTGGGTCGGGGTGCTGCTGCTGCTCATGGCTTCGCTCTCGTCCAGAAGGGTTCGTCGTGGCGGCGTGGCCCCGGCTTACCTGGCAGGCGCTTCGCGCGCAAAGAGTTCGTCGAGTTTGCGCTCGTACTCGTGGTAGCCGAGCACCTCGTAGAGCTCTGCCCGCGTCTGCATGCACGCGGTCACGCCCTGCTGCGTGCCTTCCTTGCGCAGCGCGCCGTAGACCGACTCGGCCGCCTTCGACATGGCGCGGAAGGCCGAGAGCGGATAGAGCACGAGTTGGACACCGGTGCTCGCGAGCTCGTCCACCGTGAACAGCGGCGTCTTGCCGAACTCGGTGATGTTGGCGAGCACCGGCACCTTCACGAACGACGTGAACTGCCGGTACTCGTCCAGCGTGGTGAGCGCCTCGGCGAAGATCATGTCCGCGCCCGCCTCGACGTACTGCATCGCGCGGTCGATCGCGGCCTGCTGGCCCTCGACCGCATGCGCATCGGTGCGCGCCATGAGCACGAACTGCTGGTCGGTCCGCCCGTCGACCGCCGCCTTGATGCGGTCGGCCATCTCGTCGGCGGTCACGAGCGCCTTGCCGGGCCGGTGGCCGCACCGCTTGGCCTGCACCTGGTCCTCGAGGTGGCAGCCCGCCGCGCCGGACTTGACCAGGTCGGCGACGGTCCGGGAGATGTTGAAGGCCGCTCCCCAGCCCGTGTCCGCATCGACCAGCAACGGCAACGCGGTGGCGGAGGTGATGCGGCGAACGTCTTCACAGACGTCGTTGAGGCTCGTGATGCCGAGGTCGGGCAGTCCGAACGACGCATTGGCCACGCCGGCACCCGACAGGTAGATCGCCCGGAACCCCGCCCGCTCGGCCAGCAGCGCCGAGAAAGCATTGACCGCGCCGACGACCTGCAGCGGATTCTCCTGCGCGAGGGCCGAGCGCAACCGCGCGCCGGCGGACGAAGTCGTGTTGTTTGCCATGTTGACCGGCATGAAGTGCATTCCCGGGGTCGAGCCACGAGTGCCCGTTATTCTGCCCGTTTGCGCGCGCGGACGGGACCACGAAATCGGGCCAACGTCCGGCGGCGGGGCATCCGTCCGTGTGTGGTGAAACGTTCAGTGCACGAACGTGAAGATCGTCACCCCTACCGCGAACCAGAGCGCCGCATAGACCAGGCAGTGGCCGAAGATCTCGCGGAAATCGATCCGCGCGACCCCGGCCACGACGACGATCCAGAACGGCGCGAGCAGGTTGCCCATCTGGTCGCCGACGCCGATCGCGAGCAGCGCCTGCTGCGGGGTTGCACCGAGCTGCGCCGCGGCCGTGACCGTCACGAACCCCTGGATGATCCACTGCCCGCCGCTCGACGGCACGAAGATAGCGATCAGCGAGGCGCCGATCGCCGTGAGCAGCGGGAACGTCAGCGGCGTCGCGATGGCGGCGAACGACTGCGCGAACCACGGGCCGACGCTCGTGAACTGCAGCACGCCCGCGACGCCGCCGTAGAGCTGGTAGAGCAGGATCACTCGCCAGCACGGGACGACCGCGTCGTTCATGGCCCGCGAAAGGCTCGCGAAATTGCGCTGGAGCAGCAACGCGACGATCGCCAGCACGACGATCATCGAGTTGATGTCGAGGTTCGCGCGCTCGTGCCCGAAGTGGTAAACGAGCCAGGCGCCGAGTGCGAGGCACAGCAGCCGCGGAAACAGGGTGGTGCGCTCCGTCCAGCCCGAGAACCCGGCCTGCGACGGCGATTCGCCCATCGACGCGGGTGCGCCGGAGACCAGCGCCGCGGTGGTCGGGAAGGCCGAGACCGGTCGCACGACCCGCGGCATGAGCGCGTTCGCCATGAACGCGAGCGCCGTCGGGAAGACGACGATGACCAGGATCGCCGGCAGCGAGCCGATCGTCGTGCCGAGGGGCAGCACGCCGGTCAGGTTTTCCAGGAAGTGCCCGGACGTCGCCATCAGCAGCGCCGCGGAGGACGAGAGTCCGAACTGCCACACGGACCCTGCCGCGTAACAGGTCGCGAGCATCAGCGGGAAATCCACGTCGATGCCCTTGCGCTCGGCGGCGTCGCAGAAATACACCGCGATCAACGGGCTCAGCGCGAGCGACAGGCCCCAGTAGAGGTAGCTGACGGCCGACGTCACGGCGATCGCGATCGCGATCACCTGCAGGCGTGAGGTCGGCCGGCCGGCCATCGCGCGAGCGAAACGGCGGAAGCCGTCGGAGGTGCTGATCACGCCGCTCAGCAGCAGCACCAGCGTCATCTGCATGCTGAAGGGCAGCAGCATCCAGAGCCCGCGGTACCAGGCGTCGACGCTGTCGACCAGCGGATCGCCGCGCCACGTTGCGAGCGCGACCAGCAAGAACAGCATGATGACCGCCGTGGCGGTCGCGTCGGGTACGAAACTGCCCGCACGCTGGGCGAACTGCTCGATGCGTGCGCGCACGCTCGCCCGCGGCGCCGCTCGCGGCCCGGTCTCGCTCGACACGTGTGACCTCCCCCGGAGAGCGGGCGGAAGCCCGCGCCTGCCGTCGGCCACACTCTAGCGATCTGGCCGCCCCCGCGCTAAGCCCCGGGTGCGGAACCTCAGGGTGCGCGAGGCTCAGGCCTGCGCGCTCAGCCAGCCGCCTCGCTGCAGGTATTCGACGATCGCCTCGGCGGACTGCTCCGGCGTGTTCCTCGTCGTGTCGACGTAGATCTCCGGTGTCTCCGGCGCCTCGTACGGCGAGTCGATGCCGGTGAAGTTCTTGAGCTCCCCCCGGCGCGCCTTCTTGTACAACCCCTTCGGGTCGCGTGTCTCGGCGACGGTGATCGGCGTGTCGACGTGCACCTCGTGGAACTCGCCCTCGTCGAACAGCGCGCGCGCCATGCGCCGCTCGGCGCGGAACGGCGAGATGAACGACACGAGCACGATCAGACCGGCGTCGACCATCAGCCTCGACACTTCGGAGACGCGGCGGATGTTCTCGACGCGGTCGGCGTCGGTGAAGCCGAGGTCGCGGTTCAACCCGTGGCGCACGTTGTCGCCGTCGAGCATGTACGTGTGCTTGCCGAGCGCGTGGAGCTTCTTCTCGACCAGGTTCGCGATCGTCGACTTGCCGGCGCCGGAGAGGCCGGTGAGCCACAGCACCGCCGGCCGCTGGCCCTTGATCGCGGCGCGCGACTTGCGGTTCACGTCGAGCGCCTGCCAATGGATGTTCTGCGAGCGGCGCAGCGCGAAGTGGATCATGCCGGCGCCGACCGTCGAGTTCGACAGCCGATCGATCAGGATGAACGAGCCGGTCTCCCGGCAGACCGCGTACGAATCGAACGCGATCGGCTGGTCGAGCGAGAGGTTGCAGACCCCGATCTCGTTGAGCTCGAGCTTCTTCGCGGCCAGGTGCTCGAGCGTGTTGACGTTGACCTTGTACTTGGGCTCGGTGATGGTCGCCGACACCTGTTTCGTGCCCGTCTTGAGCCAGTAGGGCCGGCCGGGCAGCATCGGCTCGTCCGACATCCAGACCACCACGGCTTCGAACTGGTCGGCGACGCCGGGCAGGTCGTCGGGTCGCGCAATCACGTCGCCACGGCTGATGTCGATCTCGTCGGCGAGCGTGAGCGTGATCGACTGGCCGGCTATCGCGCCTTCCAGGTCACCGTCCATCGTGACCAGGCGCGTCACGGTGCTCTCGCGTCCCGAAGGCAGCACGCGCACCCGGTCGCCGGGCTTGACCATGCCGCTCGCGATCGTGCCAGCAAAGCCCCGGAAGTCCAGGTTAGGGCGGTTCACCCATTGCACCGGCATGCGCAACGGCCGGTGCTGCGCCTGGTCCTCGATCTCCACGGTTTCGAGGTATCCCATCAGCGTGGGGCCGTGGTACCAGGCCGTGTGCTCCGACGGCGAGGTGATGTTGTCGCCCCGAAGTCCCGAGACCGGGATCGCGACGAACTGCTCGAGCCCGATCTGCTTCGCGAACTCCCGGTAGTCGTCGACGATCCTGTCGAACGTCTCCTCGGCGTAGCCGACGAGGTCCATCTTGTTGATCGCGAGCACGATCTTGCGGATGCCGATCAGCGACACGAGGTAGCTGTGACGGCGCGTCTGCGTGAGCACGCCCTTGCGCGCGTCGATCAGGATCACCGCAAGGTCGGCCGTCGAGGCGCCCGTGACCATGTTGCGCGTGTACTGCTCGTGGCCCGGCGTGTCGGCGACGATGAATTTGCGCTTGTCGGTCGAGAAGAAGCGGTAGGCAACGTCGATCGTGATGCCCTGCTCGCGCTCGGCCGCGAGGCCGTCGACGAGCAGCGCGAAATCGAGGTCGCCGCCCTGCGTGCCGATCTTCTTCGAGTCCGCCTCGAGCGCCGCGAGCTGGTCCTCGAAGATCATCTTCGAGTCGTAGAGCAGGCGGCCGATCAGCGTGCTCTTGCCGTCGTCCACGCTGCCGCACGTGATGAACCGCAGCAGGCTCTTGTGCTCGTGCTGGTGAAGGTACGCCTCGATGTCCTGGGCGATCAGGTCGGAGATGTGCGCCATGATCAGAAATACCCTTCCTGCTTCTTCTTCTCCATGGACGCCGACTGGTCGTGGTCGATCACGCGGCCCTGCCGCTCCGAGGTCGTCGTGAGCAGCATTTCCTGGATGATCTTGGTGAGCGTGTCGGCGTTGCTTTCGATCGCGCCCGTGAGCGGGTAACAGCCGAGCGTGCGGAAGCGCACCCTTTTCAGCATCGGCTGTTCGCCCGGATAGAGCGGCATGCGGTCGTCGTCGACCATGATCAGCGTGCCGTTGCGCTCGACGACCGGTCGCTCGGCCGCCAGGTAGAGCGGCACGATCGGCAGGTCGTTCAGGTAGATGTACTGCCAGATGTCGAGCTCGGTCCAGTTCGACATCGGGAACACGCGCAGGCTCTCGCCCTTGTGCATGCGCGTGTTGTAGAGACATCGGGAACACGCGCAGGCTCTCGCCCTTGTGCATGCGCGTGTTGTAGAGGGACCAGAGCTCCGGGCGCTGGTTCTTCGGGTCCCACCGGTGCTGCGCACTGCGGAACGAGAACACGCGCTCCTTCGCGCGGCTCTTTTCCTCGTCGCGGCGGCCGCCGCCGAACGCGGCGTCGAACCCGTACTTATCGAGCGCCTGCTTGAGCGCCTGGGTCTTCATCACGTCGGTGTGGATCGCCGAGCCGTGCGTGAACGGGTTGATGCCCTGCTCGACGCCGTCCGGGTTCGTGTAGACGATCAGCTGCAGGTTGTACTTTTTCGTGATCTCGCTGCGCAGCTGGTACATCGCCTTGAATTTCCACAGCGTGTCCACGTGCAGCAGCGGGAAAGGCGGGGTCGCCGGGTAGAACGCCTTGAGCGCGACGTGCAGCATCGCGGCGCTGTCCTTGCCGATCGAATAGAGCATGACGGGTCGGTCGCACTCGGCGACCACCTCGCGCATGATCTGGATGCTCTCGGCCTCCAGGCGCTGGATGTGCGTCAGGCGCTCCGGGGTCACGAGGGGCTTCGACTTGGCGGCCTCCGCGAGCGACGTGTGCCGCGGGGCAGAAAGGGTTCCGGTGTTCGTCATGGGGCCTGTTTCGAAATTTTCACGACGGTACGGCCTGTGACCCGTCCTGTCATGTAGTCGGCGAACTGCAACGGCAGTTCGTCGAAACTCACGAGTCTGTCAGCGATTCGGTGAAGCTTTGTCGGGCGCAGATCGGTCGCGATGCGGTTCCAGACGTCGAGCCGCACGTCGCGCGGCGTGGCCGACGAATTGATCCCGAGCAGGTTCACGCCGCGCAGAATGAAGGGCATCACCGTCGTCCGGAGGTCCGGACTGCCGGCGAGGCCGATGCTCGCGATGTTGCCCCAGAAATCGACCGTCCGTGTCAGCCACGTGAGCATGTCGCCGCCGACGTTGTCGACGGCCCCCGCCCACCGTACGGCTTCGAGCGGTCTCGACCCGAAGTCGAGTTCCTGTCGGCGCAGGATCGTCGTCACGCCCAGCTCGCGCAGGTAATCGTCGGCCTCGGTCTTGCCGCTGACCGCGACCACGTCGTAGCCGCGGCCGGCGAGCATGTTGACGGCGAGGCTGCCGACGCCCCCGGTCGCACCGGTCACGACGACTGGCCCCTTCTCCGGCGCCTGTCCGTTCTGCTCCATGCGATGGATCGCGAGCGCCGCGGTGAACCCGGCGGTGCCGAGCCGCATCGCGTCCTGCTCGCTGATGCCCTCGGGCAGCGGGATGACCCAGTCGCCCTGCACCCTCGAATACTCGGAGTAACCCCCGTCCTGGGTCTCGCTCAGGCCACAGCCCGTCACGAGCACTTTCTGGCCGGGCGCAAACCGCGGGTCGGCCGAACTGACGACGTCCCCGGCCAGGTCGATCCCGCCTGCCAGCGGGTACTTGCGCAGGATCGGCGCGGTGCCGGTCGCGGCGAGCGCGTCCTTGTAGTTGATGTCGGAATAGCTCACGCGGACGACGACGTCGCCCGTGGTGAGGTCGTCCAGCGTGACCTGGTCGAACCGTGCGGTGATCTTGCCGTCGGCGCGGTGAATCCGGAAGGCGGTGAACGGGGTCACTGCCTGGACAGCCATACCTCGAGCCCCTGGGTGTTCAGGTTCACGTCCTCGTCCAGCAGACCGTGACGCGTGGCGAGATCGCCCGGGTAGCCGTGCTCGTCGAGCCGCCGGCTGAAGTAATCGAACATGTCCTCGCGGATCCGCTGCGTGCGGTCCGGCGCGCCAGCGTGACGTCGTGCGATCCGCACGAGTTCATCCACGTTGGCGTGCAGGTCGCGGGCGAGGCGCTCGAGGTCGGTGACCGGGCCGAAATGCGTCTGCACGATCCGCCGCGGCCGGTACGCCATGATCCGATCGATCGTCCGGTGCATGGCCTCGGGGTCGAACTGCACCGGGGTGGTCGTGGGCAGCATGAACGGGCCCGCCGCGGTGTCGAGGTCGCGATAGCAGATGCCGAAATTGTCCCCCGCGTACACGTCGCGGCGGTCGAGGTCGATCGGACAGTGGTGGTGCTTCGCATGGCCGGGGGCGTCGATGAACTCGAACGTGCGCCGGCCGAGTTGAAGCCTGGTGCCGTCCTCGGTCGTGACGACGCGCTCGGCCGGGATCGGCACGAGGTCGCCGTAGAGCCGGTGATAGAGGTCTTCGCCGTACACCGCGACGGAGCCCGCGATCAGCTTGGTCGGGTCGACCAGGTGCGGCGCCCCGCGCGGGTGGAGCACCGCCCGCGCGTTGGGCAGGGCCTGCATCATCTGCCCCGCCCCGCCCGCGTGGTCGAGGTGCACGTGCGTCAGGAACAGGTAGTCGACCTGCTCGGGCGCGAGCCCGACTTCCTCGAGCGCCGCGAGCAGCTTCGGCGCGGCCGGCGCCGGGCCCGTGTCGATGAAGGCCGCACGACGGTCGTCCACCAGCAGGTGCGCGGCCGCCAGACCGGGACGAACGTAGTCCGTGTCGATCAGGTACAGCCCGTCGCCCTGGGGCTGGGCATGACGGAAGTTCGTGGAGGGGACGTTGGCGGCCATCGAGCTGGGGCGTGAAACCGGTCACCTAGCCTGCGGCCAGAGGTCCCCGAAGACAAGAAGGCCGGTCCGGCCCGGCCTTCGTGGCATGAGGTCATGCGCGTCGCGCCGTGAAGTCAGCGGCTCTTGCACCTGCCCTCGTCCTGGATGTCGTCCGTTGCGCAAAGCGAGGGCCGCTGTGCCGCGTAATACCTGGCGAGCTCGCGGATGTCCTGCTCGGTCAGGG
>JAJTCR010000458.1 GCA_021325695.1 Steroidobacteraceae bacterium
CGCCTCGGGACACGGTTGCCGCTCGCGGAGCTGCGCTACTGGATGCTAGGAGTGCCCGCGCCCGAGGCGAACGGTCTCGTGCAACGAGCCAGCGGTGCCGTGCCCGGGTTCACGCAGCGCGGCTGGGTCGTCAGTTACGAGGCATTCCGCGAGGCAGGGACCTGGTCGTTGCCGGCCCGGCTGACGGCGACCACGGGAGACGCGCGCGTCCGGATCGTCGTCGACGACTGGCAGCTGCCGGCCCCGGCTCCATGAGCCGTCCACTCGGCAACCCGGACCCGTGGCCGGCGCCGGGCAAGCTGAACCTGTTCCTGCACGTGGTCGGGCGCCGCCCCGACGGGTATCACGAACTGCAGACGGCCTTTCAGTTCATCGACCTGGCGGACTCGTTGCGGTTTTTCGAACGCCCGGCTGGCGTGGTGGAGCGGCTCGACGACCTGCCCGGAGTACCGGCCGAGGACGACCTGGTCGTGCGCGCCGCACGACTGCTGGCCAGTGCCGCCGGACGTGCTGTTCCCGGTGTCGCCATCGGGCTGGAAAAACGACTCCCGCTCGGCGGCGGGGTCGGGGGCGGCAGCTCCGACGCGGCCACCGTGCTCGTCGCCCTGAATCACCTCTGGAACCTCGGGTTGCCCCCGTCGACCCTGGCCGGGCTGGGTCTGACCCTCGGAGCCGACGTTCCGGTGTTCGTGCTCGGGCACGCGGCGTGGGCCGAGGGCGTCGGCGAGCGGCTGCAGCCCGTCGACTTTCCGGAGCCCGTCTACCTGCTGCTCCGCCCCGACGGCGCAGTCAGCACAGGCGAAGTCTTCAAAGCCCCTGAATTGACAAGGGATTCTGCGATCACGACAATAACCGGTTTCCTGCAGGCCGGCGGTCGGAACGACTTCGAGCCGGTGGTGCGTCGTCGCCACCCGGAGGTGTCGTCGGCGCTCGACTGGCTTGCCCAATACGGGACGGCACGGCTCACGGGCACCGGATCGTGCGTGTTCGCGGCGATGCCCGACGCGGCGCGTGCGGGCGCCGTGCTCGCGCGGTTGCCGCCGAAATGGCAGGGCTGGGTGACCGCGGGGCGCAACCGATCGCCGTTGCTCGAGCGCCTCGCGCGCGAGCGGACTCACGGCGGCAGGGAGGCAAGCAGCGGAACGGATTGCCACGCAGGGAGGACGGGCTGAACGATTGACTGCGCGTTGGGGTGTCGCCAAGTGGTAAGGCAGCGGGTTTTGATCCCGCCATTCGGAGGTTCGAATCCTTCCACCCCAGCCAACCGAGAACAGGAGAGAGCACGTAGCAGATGGACGGCCCCATGATGGCGGTGTTCACGGGCAACGCGAACCCGCAGCTCGCGCACGACATCGCGCGCTACCTGCAGGTGCCGCTGGGCCGTGCGCATGCCGGTCGGTTCAGCGACGGCGAGGTGACGGTCGAACTGATGGAGAACGTGCGTGGACGCGACGTCTTCATCGTGCAGTCGACCTGCCCGCCGGCGAACGACAACCTGATGGAGCTGCTGGTGATGGTCGACGCGTGCCGTCGTGCATCGGCGTCGCGCATCACCGCGGTGATGCCGTACTTCGGCTACGCACGCCAGGATCGACGCCCTGCACGCGGACCAGATCCAGGGGTTCTTCGACATCCCGGTGGACAACGTGTACTCGTCACCGGTGCTGCTCGGCGAGGTCTGGAAGCAGAAGTACGACGACCTCGTCGTGGTCTCGCCCGACGTGGGCGGCGTGGTGCGTGCACGGGCGATTGCGAAACGGCTCGACGACGCGGACCTCGCGATCATCGACAAGCGCCGCCCGCGGGCGAACGTGTCGGAAGTGATGAACATCATCGGCGAGGTCGAGGACAAGACCTGCGTCCTCGTCGACGACATGGTCGACACGGCGGGCACGCTGTGCCACGCCGCGAAGGCGTTGAAGGACCACGGTGCGAAACGCGTGGCGGCCTACATCACCCACCCGGTGCTGTCGGGCCCGGCCGTGGACAGGATCGAGGGCTCTGCGCTCGACGAGCTGGTGGTGACGGACACGATCCCATTGCGCGAGAACGCCCTGGCGTGCCGCAAGATCCGCCAGTTGTCGGTCGCGGGCCTGCTTGCGGAGACGATGCGGCGGATCCGGGACGAGGAGTCCGTCAGTTCACTGTACCTCGATTGAGGTGGCTAGTGGCTAGTGGCTAGTGGTCAGTTGGAAGCGGCTCACGCCGCGGACTTTCTGACTAGCCACTAGCCACTGACCACTAGCCACTTTCTGGTGTCGTCCCAACTGGTCGCGGTGGGACGGCGTTTCGTTGTAACTGGAGTCAAACACATGAAAACTGCATTCGAACTCGTCGCCGAGTTCCGTGACGCGCAAGGCAAAGGTGCGAGCCGCCGCCTGCGTCACGCGAACAAGGTCCCGGCCATCCTCTACGGTGGCCACCGTGAACCTCGCGCGCTGGCGCTCGATCACACGAAGCTGCTGCTGATGCTCGAAAACGAGCGCTTCTATTCGACCATCATCAACCTGAAGGTGGGCGACCTGAGCCAGGCGGCGATCCTGAAGGACGTGCAGCGTCACCCGGCGAAGAACGCCGTCGTGCACGTCGACCTGCAGCGCGTGCTCGACGACGAGAAGATCCGCATCAAGATCCCGCTGCACTTCAAGGGCGAGGCCGGCTCGCCCGGCGTGAAGAAGGGCGGCATCGTTTCGCACCTGCGCAACGAGATCGAGGTCACGTGCTTGCCGAAGGACCTGCCCGAGTTCGTCGAAGTGGACCTGTCCGCCGTGGACATCAACCAGATGGTCTACCTCGCCGACCTCAAGGTGCCGGCAGACGTCGAGATCCCCGAACTGACGCACGGTCGCAACTCGCCGGTCGTCTCGATCCACCACGCGAAGGCGGAAGTCGAGCCGGAGGCCCCGGCGGGCGAAGCTGGCGCAGCGGCGGCGACACCGGCTGCGGGTGCAGCCCCGGCGGCGGCTCCGGGCGCGGCCCCAGCGGCGGCCAAGCCTGCCGAAGCGGCCAAGAAGGACGCCAAGAAGTAACCGCGCCGGTCCCGTCGTGCGCCCGAGCGTGCGGCTGGACGGAACGGGCCGCCCCGCATGGGTGGGGCGGCCCGATCGCTTTTCGAGGGCATCGTCGTCATGGCTGGCACTCCGTTGCAGATCGTGGTCGGGTTGGGCAATCCCGGTCCCGAACATCGGCTCACGCGCCACAACGCCGGGTTCTGGTTCGTGGACGCGCTCGCGTACCGGCATGGCACGCAGTTCCGCTCGCACTCGCGCTACCAGGGCGAGATCGCCAAGGTCGGCATCGAGGGCACGGAACTGGTGCTGCTCAAGCCGCAGACGTACATGAACCGCAGCGGTCTCTCGATCCGCGCACTGATGGACTACGTCAAGGCGCCGGCGTCGCAACTCCTCGTCGTGCACGACGAGCTCGACCTGCCGTGTGGCGTGGCCCGCCTCAAGCTCGGTGGCGGCCACGGCGGCCACAACGGCCTGCGCGACACGATCACGCATTGCGGGCCTGACTTCTGGCGCCTGCGCCTCGGCATCGGTCACCCGGGCGACAAGTCGCAGGTCATCGACTATGTGCTGCAGCGCGCGCGTCCGGCCGAGGAGAATGCGATCGTCGACGCGATCGACGCGGGCCTCGAGTCGCTGAGCGCTTTCCTGCGCGATGGCGCCGAGAAGGCGATGCACGGGCTGCACAGCGTGAAGGCGCCTGACAACGGGAAAGTGTCCAGCGGTTAGCGCCTGGTGGTTTGTGGCTAGTGGCTAGTGGCTCGTGGCTAGTCTGAGTTCCACGCCGGACGTCTTCTGTACACCTTCTCCTCCTACCAGCCACCAACCACTGACACTTTCCTGATGGGCATCAAATGCGGCATCGTCGGCCTGCCGAACGTCGGCAAGTCGACGCTCTTCAACGCGGTCACGCAGGCTCAGAACGCCGCGGCCGCAAATTATCCGTTCTGCACGATCGATCCGAACGTCGGCGTGGTGCCGGTGCCGGACCTGAGG
>JAJTCR010000459.1 GCA_021325695.1 Steroidobacteraceae bacterium
GATCATGGTGCTCGGCGTGCTGGCCGCGTTGCTGGCCTATCAGCTGATCAAGGGCGGCTCGAAGCTCGAGCACCGCACGGGTCGCCTGATCCCACGCTGGAGCGTGTCCGATCGCGTGCTGCACTGGTACGTCGCCGTGACGTTCATCGTGCTGGCGATCACCGGCCTGAGCCTGCTCTGGGGCCGCCACGTGCTGATCCCCGTGCTCGGCAAGCCGGGCTTCGCCGCCTGGGCGAACATCGCCAAGCCGATCCACGACTACCTCGCGCTCGCGTTCGTCGCCGGCCTCGTGGTCATGATCGTGAAATTCTTCCACCACAGCATTCCGGCCAAGTACGACCTGATCTGGCTCAAGCAGGTCGGCGGTTACCTGGACGGAAGTCATCCTCCGGCCGGGTTCATCAACGCGGGCGAGAAGATGTTCTACTGGACTCTGGTGATCGCCGGCACCGGTCTCGTGATCTCGGGCTTCTGGCTGCTGTTCCCGAACCTGGGCTTCGAGCGCGAGGCGATGCAGACGGCCAACATCGTGCACGGCATCACGGGGCTGATCCTCGTCACCTTCGTCTGCCTGCACATCTACCTGGGCACGCTCGGCAGCGAGGGCGCCTTCGAGGGCATGAAGTCCGGCTACGTGGACGAGGGCTGGGTGCACCAGCACCACAGCGTGTGGCTGGAGGAATTGAAGAGCGGGGAGCCGGTGAGGCCGTCCGCGCCGCCCCACGGGTCCGTGACGGCGCAGACCTGACCGGGCGTGCGACCCGCGCGATGCGAGGGGCGCTTCGGCGCCCCTCTTCGTTGCATGGGCCGAAAACACGAGACGCGCTCGGTCCGCGCAACCTCGTCGGACGTCAGGTCTCGAGTTCGGCGTGGATCAGGCTGTGCTGACGCGTGTCCTTGAGCCTGAGCGTCGCGAGGAAGCCCACGGCCATCATGGCGGCGACGATCCAGAAGTACGCCGACTCGTGGCCGATCTTCTTCAGGTACAGCGCCGCGGTCTCGGCGTTGCCGCCGAAGATCGCCTGCGCGATCGCATACGGCAAGGCGACGCCGAGCGCCCGCACGTGGGCGGGGTACAGCTCTGCCTTGAAGATCGCGCTCAGCCCGGAATATCCCGACAGCAGCGCCAACGGCACCAGCGCCAGCACGAAGGCGGTCGCCGGCTGCGTGGCGGTCGAGAGCGCGCCGAGGACAGGTACGCTGGCAATAGCGAGCAGGCCGAACGACGCGAGCAGCGTACGGCGGTGTCCGACTCGATCGGCCAGCCAGCCGGCGAGCGGGGGCAGGAACATGAACACGAACAACAACAACGTCATGAGTTCTGAAACGACCGGTTTCTCGAAACCCGCGCTGTTGACCAGCAACTTCTGCATGTAGGCGGTGTACGTGTAGAAACCCAGGCCGCCGGCGGCCGACAAGGCCATCACGGTCAGGGTTTCCTTCGGGTATTGAGTGAACAGCGCCCAGGCGCGACCCCGCTCGTGCGTACGGCCCGACGCCGTCGTGAACGAATGTGTCTCGTGGATGCCGCGCCGGATCCACCAGACGACGATCGCCAGCGCGGCGCCGACCGCGAACGGAATGCGCCAGCCCCAGTCGTAGAGCTGCTGTTCGGTGAGCACGCGTTGCAGCATCACCTGCAGCAGCAGCGCGGCGAGCTGGCCTCCCACCAGCGTGACGTAGAGAAACCCCGACCAGAGTCCGCGCCGGTGTCGCTCCGCCATCTCGCTCAGATACGTGGCCGAGGCGCCGTACTCGCCACCGACCGACAACCCCTGCACCAGGCGCGCGACGAGCAGCAACGCGGGCGACCAGAGCCCGAGGCCCGTCGGAATCACGGCGATCATCAATGACCCGCCGCACATCAATGCCACCGACAGCGTCAACGCGGCCCTGCGTCCCGCGCGGTCGGCGTAGGCCCCGAACAGCCACGCGCCGACCGGGCGGGCGATGAAGCCGATGGCGAAGATCGCCGCGGCGTTGAGCAGTTGCGCGGTCTGGTCGCCCGCCGGAAAAAAAGCGCGCGAGAAATAAAGCGCAAAGGCGGAGTACGCGAACCAGTCGAACCACTCGACGAAATTGCCGGCCGAGCCGCCGAGCATGTTCTTGAGCCGCTGCGCCGAAGTCATCGAGCGGTCAACCACGGTCCGGCACGAGCCTGTCGCGTCGCATTCGCTCCAGGTCGTCACGCTGGGCCTCGACTCGCGTCCGCACGGTTTCGAGCGTCGCCTGGAAGCCCGGGTCCCGTCGCAACGCGGCGTACGCGGGCTCGGACTCGTAGTAATACCACCAGTCGCCCGGGCCGAGACCACTCGCCACGGCGCGCTGCATCATTGCGAGCGCCGCGTCGTGTTCCCCGTTCAATGCGAGCGCCGTGGGATGCCATCGGTAGTACCAGAACTCGGGGACGGCGAGCTCGTCCCGCTCGTGACGCATGCGTGCGATGATGGTCGTGAGCAGGAACCGACCGCGAGTCTCCTGTCCGCTCGCTATCAGCACGTCTGCCAGTCCGATCGCGG
>JAJTCR010000460.1 GCA_021325695.1 Steroidobacteraceae bacterium
AGGCACGACACCGACCGCAAGCTGTTGGCGATCGGGCTGGCCGTGGAGGAAGTCGTTTGGAAGAGGCGTGCCTGACGCGGTTACTGCCCAAGGGGCGAGGACGATCGCGTCCTCGCCCCCGGGGAGCCGCGGGCCGCCTGATCAGAAGTTGTAGTTCAGCGTGACCCCATAGGTGCGCGGCTGGTTGGTCAGGTAGCCGACGCGGGCGCTGCGGCCGCGTTCGCGGTCGATCGACAGGAACGCACGCTCGTCCCAAAGGTTGTTAACGAACGCGGCCAGTTCCCACTGGTCCGCCTGCACGCCGATGCGCAGGTTGCCTATCTCGTATGACGGCAATTCGGCGTCGAACCGGAACTCGGTGATTGATGGGTCACCGAAGCCGCGGATCGTCCCCTCGCCGCCCGAAGGAGTCGTGGAAAGCACCCCGAAGCCCGGTTCCTGGTCCGCAAGCTGCGTGTACGATGACCCCACGTGCTGCAAGGTCAGGTTGACGTAGCCGTTGAGAGCGTCCGTCCACGGCCACGAATACGTCCCGCTCGCAGCGGCCTGCAGCTCGGGCGCGGTCGGCAGCCGGTTGCCCTCGCGGATGCCCGCGATCGGGTTGCCGTTGGCATCACGCTGCGTCTCGGTGATCTCGGCCTGGGCATAGGTGGCAGTCAATGCGAAGTCCCAGTTCTCGTTGGGGCGCGCAAAGAGTTCGAGCTCGCCACCGATGGACTCGGCCTGCGCGTTAAGGATGATGCGCGACGAGCACGAGCCGGCGTCCGCGATCACCTGCAGCCCGTCGATGTCGGTGTAGAACGCCGCGGCGTTGAACTGCACCTTGCCGTCGGCCCAGCGCGTCTTGGCGCCGAGCTCGTAGTTGGTCGTCTCCTCGTCGTCCCAGGTCGGGTGTCCGCCATAGACGTCGATATCGTTGCCCTGGCACAGCGTGACGTTGAGCGGGTCGTTGATGCCGCCGAGGCGGAAGCCCCGCGCCACCTGCCCGGTCAGCAACACGTCTTCGCTCGGCCGGAACGCGACGATCGCGCGCGGCGAGAAGCCGTCGGACTCGGTGCTGCCGGGTTGGTCCGTGTAACCCACGTCAGCGAACAATCCCGCGAAGGTGAGCAGGCGGTCCTCGGAGAAGTCGTAGTAACGCAAGCCACCGGTGACGCTCCATGCGTCGGTGAATTCGTACGTGGCCTCGCCGAACACGGCGAACTGCTCGAAGTCGTACGTCAGCTGCGAGTAGTACGGGTTGTCGGGCGGCGCTCCCAGGTCGGTGCTGTCCATGCCGAGCGTGATCGACAGCCGGCTGATCACCTGTTCGTCGTACCCCGGCGTCGGCAGCGTCTGGCCGTACTCGCGATCGACCTGCTGGTAAAACGCGCCGATCAGCCATCGAAATGCCACGTCGGCCTCGTTCGAGGAGAGCCGCAGCTCCTGGCTGAACGCCTGCAGGTCGGTCGCGTCGATCAGTGGCGAACTCAGGCGCACATCGGCGGACCGCGCGCCCTCGGCCGTGTACGCCTCCTCGAGGTCGTACGTGACGCTGCCCGAGAGCTGGCTGGCATCGCGCGTCACGGTCACCTGGCGGTCAGTGTACGAAGTGATCGACGTCAGCGTGACGGCGCCAAAGTCGTAGCCGATCGTCAGGTCGCCGAGCGTGAAATCGTCGTCGATCCCTTCCTGCAGCTGCGTGACCTGCGTGCGCTCGTCGTAGTCCACCGGCGACTCGGTGGTCGTGTACGGGTTGCCGAGGATGTTCCAGACGTCGATGCGCGGGAACCCGTCGGTCTCGAGTTTCTGATACACGATGCGCGGCGTGACCGTGAGCTGATCGTTGGGCTCGAACCGCAACGAAGCCCGCACGCCCGTGCGGTTGCCGCTGTTGACGTCTTCCCTCTTGCTGCGGTCCGGGTAAATCGAATCCATGAACCCCGGCAGCTCCGAGTAGTACGCGACGATGCGCGCGGCGACGGTCTCACCCATCGGCAGGTTCAGGGCGCCCTTCACTCCACCGCCGAATTCTCCGTCCTGCACGGTCGCCGCCGTGAGTTCCGTCGACGCTCCGAACTTGCCGAGCTCCGGCTGGCGCGTGATGTAACGCAGCGTGCCCGACGACGACCCGGCGCCGAACAGCGTGCCTTGCGGTCCGCGCAGCACCTCGACCCGCTCGAGGTCGTAGAGGTCGAGGTCCGGCGTGAACAGCGCGACCGAGATCGGCGACTCGTCGAGGTAGATCCCCACGGATTCCTTAACGCCGGCCTGATCGCGCACGACCTGCCCAGCGCTGATGCCGCGAATCGCGACCTGGCTCTGGCCGGGGCCCAGGTCCGTGATGGCAAGGCCCGAGACGTTACGTGCGAGCTCGACGATGTTCGTGGCGCCCGATCGACGCAGCGTTTCCTCCGTCACGGCCGCCACGGAGAACGGAATGTCCTGCAGCGAGTCGCTGCGTTTTTGTGCGGTGACGACGATCTCCTCGAGCTGCCCGGGCGTGGCCTGCCCGTACGAGACACCCGGCACCGCC
>JAJTCR010000461.1 GCA_021325695.1 Steroidobacteraceae bacterium
CGCAGACGGTCCCGGGACCTGTCCGGACCGGATCAGGTCGCCGTCGTCGCCCGCTCTTCCGTTGCGGTTAGCACCTATTGGCGATGCCTTGCAGCACGGCTTCCTTGCGCTTGAATGCCATCGCCCATACACTGCGCCCCGCTCATCGAGACCGGCTGAGGGACTGGCCCTTTGAAGCCGGGGCAACCGTCGAGCCCAACCCGCTCGAAATGGTGCCAACTCCTCGGGGACGACTGCGTCGCCGGAAGATGAGTTGCAGCGAGGCTGCCCCGCCGGCTCGGACCGTCGGGGGTGTTGGTCGCCGCAACCACCTCCCTGCGTTTGCACGCGCCCGCACCCTGCGCAGCACTCGACCGGCAAGGTCCGCACGGACCTCCAGCAACCGTGCACGGTCGTCGGTCCACGAGATCCGTTTCGCAAGGGCGTTGACAGGTCAGGCAGTGTCTTCCGCATCGTCTTCCCAGGACTTACCCAGCGAGGTCGAATCGTCGGCGTTCGCCTCTGCGCCGCTCGACGGGGCAGCGGATCCGGCGTCGCTCGACCCGGCGGCGGCGCGCCGCCCGATCGCGCTGCCGGCCGGTTATCGCTGCGACGAAGACGTGCTCGTGCTCGACCGCGATCCGTTCAGGTTGCATTTCGGCGGTGCGCTGTCGCGCGTGGAGATCGCGTACCGCCTCGCCGGCGCGGAGGGCGCACCCGTGATCGCCGTGCTCGGGGGCATCTCGGCGGGCCGCAACGTGTTCAAGGTGCGCGACGGCGTGGCCGGATGGTGGGACGAAATCGCCGGGCCCGGCAGGCCGCTCGACACCGATCGTTACAGGGTGCTCGGCATCGACTTCCTCGGTGGCAGTCACCGCACGACCGGGCCGGCAGCCGGCGAGGTATTCCCGAGCGTGAGCGCACACGACCAGGCGCGATGCCTGGTGGCCGTGATGGATCGCCTGGGGATCGACCTGCTGCACGGCTGCGTCGGCGCCTCGTACGGTGGCATGGTGACGCTGGTCATGGGAATGGCGCACCCGAAGCGCCTGCGCCACGGCGTCGTGATGAGCGCGGCGCACCGGACGCACCCGATGTCGACGGCCTGGCGCAGCGTGCAGCGCAACGTCGTTCGCTACGCGATCGAGCACGGCGAGGGCGAGCAGGGGCTCGTGCTGGCGCGAGCACTCGCGATGACGACATACCGATCCATCCGCGAGTTCGAGGATCGGTTTCCGGGCGAGGCCGAACGCCGCGACGACGGACGTTTCGTGTTCCCGGTGGAGGCTTACATCGTTTCCCGCGGCGAGGCCTACGCGAAGACCTACCGTCCCGAAGCCTTCGTCTGCCTGTCCGAGTCGATCGACCTTCACCGTGTCCAGCCCGAGCAGATCGAGGTGCCGATGACGATGGTGGCCGTGCTCGAGGACCAGCTCGTGCCGGTCGCCGACATGCGGCTGCTGCGCGACCGGATCGGCAGCCCGTGCCAGCTCATCGAAATCAGCTCCGTCTACGGCCACGACGCATTCTTCAAGGAAGCCGACGTGTTGCGCGACGTCTTCCACCGAACGTTCGACTGATCGCCCCGCAAATCGACCGGCTCACCATATGACCGACCAAGCCAGCATCAAGACCCGCACCGTGCGCGCCGCGCTCGAGACAGACACCCAGCACGGCGCGGTCGTCCCACCGATCCACCTCACGACCACGTTCGCGTTCGGCGGATACGGCGAGAAGCGCGAGTACGATTACTCGCGATCGGGCAATCCCACGCGCGAGGCGCTCGGCCGCGCACTCGCGGAACTCGAGGGGGGCACCGGTGCGGTCGTCACGGCGTCCGGCATGGCCGCCGTCTCGCTGGTCACGCAGTTGTTCCGGCCCGGGCAGGTCGCCGTCGTGCCGCACGACTGCTACGGCGGCACGTATCGCTTGTTCAACTCGCTTCACTCGCGCGGCGTCCTGGACGTGCGTTTCGTCGATTACCAGGATGCTCGTGCGCTCGAGGCGGCGATAGCGGCGAAGCCGGCGCTGGTGTGGATCGAGACGCCGAGCAACCCGCTGTTGCGCATCGTCGACATTGCCGCGGTCTCGAGCCAGGCGAAAGCGGCCGGTGCACTCGTGGTGGCCGACAACACGTTCCTGTCGCCGGTGTGGCAGCGTCCGCTCGAACTCGGCGCCGACGTCGTCGTCCACTCGACCACCAAGTACCTGAACGGTCACAGCGACGTCGTCGGCGGTGCAGTGATTTCCTCGACACCGGAACTTCACGACCAGCTCAAGTGGTGGGGAAATTGCATCGGCGTCACCGGGGCGCCGTTCGACAGTTTTATGACGTTGCGCGGCCTGCGGACGCTGCACACGCGGATGCGCGCGCACGGCGAGAACGCGCAGCGACTGGCCGAACTGCTGGCTGCGCACCCCGCGGTCGCGAAGGTGTATTACCCGGGCCTGCCGTCACACGTGGGCCACGACCTCGCACGGCGTCAGCAGCAGGGTTTCGGTGCGATGCTGGGTTTCGAACTGAACGGTTCGACC
>JAJTCR010000462.1 GCA_021325695.1 Steroidobacteraceae bacterium
CCGATGCGCGTACTCGGGATCGAGACCTCCTGCGACGAGACCGCGGCGGCCGTCTACGACGGCGAGCGCGGGCTGCTGTCGCACGAGCTTTACAGCCAGGTGGCGCTGCACGCCCGCTACGGCGGCGTGGTGCCCGAGTTGGCTTCGCGCGATCACCTGCGCAAGTTGTTGCCGCTGATCGAGAAATCGGTCGAGGCGGGTGGCGGTCGTCAGGCGGTCGGCGGCATCGCGTACACGAGCGGCCCGGGGCTGGTCGGGGCGCTGCTGGTGGGGGCCTCGGTTGCGCAGGCGCTCGCCTACGCCTGGCGCGTGCCGAGCGTCGGCGTGCACCACATGGAAGGCCACCTGCTGGCGCCCCTGCTCGAGCCGGAGCCGCCGACCTTTCCCTTCGTCGCCTTGCTGGTGTCGGGGGGGCACACGCTGCTGGCGTGGGTCCGTGGCGTCGGTCAGTACGAACTGCTCGGCAGCTCGCTCGACGACGCGGCCGGGGAGGCGTTCGACAAGACGGCGAAACTGCTCGGCCTGGGCTATCCCGGCGGGCCGCAGCTCGCGGCACTCGCGGAGCACGGCCGACCGGATCGGTTCCGCTTCCCGCGACCCCTGACCGAGCGTCCCGGACTCGACTTCAGCTTCAGCGGGCTCAAGACGGCCGTGGTCGTGGCGCTGCGCAACCATGCCGGCCCGCTCGATGCGCAGGATCGCGCCGACGCGGCCCGCGGCTTCGAGGACGCGGTGGTCGATACGCTCGTGCTCAAGTGCCGGCGCGCACTCGCAGCGACCGGCAGTCACACGCTGGTCGTCGCGGGCGGCGTCGGCGCGAACCGCCGCCTGCGGGCACGCATGCTCGAGATGGGCGAGCGCGAGGGCGTCCGTGTCGTCTATCCTCGCGCCGAGTTCTGCACCGACAATGCCGCGATGATCGCGCTGCTCGGCGAACTGCGGCTCGGCGCGGGCGAACGCGACGATCGTTCGATCCGAGCCCGTGCGCGCTGGCCCATGACCGAGCTCGTGCCGCCCGCGCCCGTCGGGCGCAGCTGAGCGGACGCTGCACGACTCGACGGTAGACGATCGTCGGCGACGACGACGCGAAGAACGATCCGACCGCGGTGCGAACGGGGCGACATGACAGACACGATCTTCCTGAGCGGCCTGACGGCCGAATGCATCATCGGCATCTGGGACTGGGAGCGTAAGGTCCGGCAGAAGGTGGTGATCGACCTGGAAATGAGGGCCGACGTCCGCCGGGCGGCCGCGAGCGACCACATCGACGACACGCTCGATTACAAGAAGGTGTCGAAGCGGTTGCAGCAGTTCGTCGAGCAGTCGCAGTTCCAGCTCGTGGAAACGCTGACCGACCGCATCGCGCAGCTCGTGATCACCGAGTTCGGCGTGCCCGCGGTGAAGGTGCGGCTCAACAAGCAGGGCGCGCTGCGCGGCTCGCGCGACGTCGGCATCGTGATCGAGCGCCGCCGTGAGGACTATCTGCCGTCCGGCCCGGGCGGCTCGACCTGAGGCCTCGATGAGCGACGTCCTGGTCGCGGCCGGCAGCAACGTCGACCCGGTCGCGAACCTGCGTCGCGCGCTCGACCTGCTCGCACGCGAATTCGCGCCGCTGCAGGTGTCACGTGCCTATGCCAACGCCGCGGTCGGGTTCGAGGGCGACGACTTCGTCAACCTCGCGGTGCGCTTCGACACGCATCTGCCGATGCGCGAGGTGATCGATCGCTTGCACGCGGCCGAAGCCGCGTGCGGTCGCGCGCGCACTGCGCCGAAATGGGCGCCGCGTACGATGGACCTCGACGTCCTGCTGTTCGGCGACCTGGTCTGCGCCGAACCGGGGCTCACCTTGCCGCGACCGGACCTGCTCCGGCGTCCCTACATGCTTGGGCCGGCGGCCGAGATCGCGCCGGAGATCGTGCATCCGACGGCGCGACGGACACTCGCCGAGCTGTGGCGCGACATGCAGTTGCGCGAGCCCAGCCACGAACTGCGTGTCGTGGATCTCGCGCGGACGACGTGACTTTCGACCGCGAGTTCAGATGCTGCGTCCACCGTCGATCGCCAGCACCTGGCCAGTGACGTAAGGCGCCTCGGCCACGAAAAAAAACGCCGCCCGCGCAACGTCCTCGGGCGAGCCGCTGCGGCCCAGCGCGGTCTTGCCGACGATCTCCGCCTGCAGTGCCGGCGGCATGCCGTGCTCCGGCCACAGCACCGGGCCGGGCGCGATCGCGTTGACGCGAATCTCGGGGCCGAGCTCGCGCGCCAGCGACCGGGTCAGCATCACCAGGCCGGCCTTCGCGACCGAGTACACCGCGTGATCGCGCAACGGGCGTTGCCCATGGATGTCGGCCATGTTCAGGATCAGGCCGCGCGTCTCGCGCAGGGCCGGCGCGGCGGCCTGGGCCACGAACAGCGGCGCGCGCAGGTTCGTGCCGAGGAGGTCGTCGAACTGTGCGGACGTGACCGTGCCGATCGGGGTCGGGTAGAAGGTCGACGCGTTGTTGACCACGACG
>JAJTCR010000463.1 GCA_021325695.1 Steroidobacteraceae bacterium
GCGACGGGCAATCCGACATCAACCCGGCCCGAGTCCACTTTGCCAGCCTCTCGCTCGGCGCCATGGCCTCCATCGTCGCGGCGGACCACACGACCGTGCGCACGCTGTCGGCATCGGCGCCCGGCGGCGTGATCACGCAGTTGCTGCTCGACTCGGCCACGTACGGGCCACGGATCAAGGCCTCGCTCGGTGCGAGCCTCGTCATAGACTCGTATGTCTACGACCTGTTCGTGAGCGACCTGCAGACCGTCCTGGATTCGAGTGACCCCGTCAACCACATCGCCGGTGCGCAGGAAGCCGTGCCGCTGCACGTCATGGAAGTCGTGGGCGACGCGGTGATCCCGAACTCCGCGACCGATCGACTGATCGTGGCAGGTGGCCTTACCAAGCTCACCGCCGTCGGACCCAATCCTGTGGCGGCCGGCAGCGGGGGTTACACCATCTTCACGGCGGGCAGTCACGGCACGCTGATCTCGCCGGCCGCGAGCCTCCCGGCGACGGTTGAAATGCAGAAGCAGGTGGTCTCGTTCGTGGCGACCGCAGATATGCTCGGCGGTCCTTTCGTCTTGATCGAAGACGTGACTGTGCTCGACACCGAGTGACCCAGGCCGGTCGAAGAAGACCAAGGATGGCGACGCGCCGTCCCCCGAGACCGCTGTGCCGGAGGCAGCGTCGCACGAGGACACGCCGGGCCCGGTGACGTCGATCGCGGAGCCTGCGGACGGTTCGCCACCCAGCGTTTCGGCCGCCGTGGTCACGGAGCCCGAGCGCCGGCTCGGGTTCGTCGCACGCATGCGTGCGAAGCTGAACCGCGGCGATTCCTGGCTGACTTACGACCTCGCGAACCTGCTACCGGGCGGCACGATCGACGAGGGCGTGCTCGACGAACTCGAGACACGCCTGATCGCCGCGGACGTCGGCATCGACACCACCGAAAAGATCCTCGGCTCGTTGCGCAAGCGCGTGCAGCGCAAGGAACTCGCCGACCTGAACGCGCTGCTCGGTGCGCTGCGTTCGGCGATGCTCGAGATCCTCGCCCCGGTCGCGCAACCGTTGGTGGTCGATCTCGCGAAACGGCCGTACGTCGTGCTCGTGGTGGGCGTGAACGGGTCCGGCAAGACCACGACCATTGGCAAGCTCGCGCATCGGCTCGGCCGGGACGGGCGCAAGGTGATGCTCGCCGCGGGCGACACGTTCCGCGCCGCGGCGATCGAGCAACTGCAGGTCTGGGGCGAACGCAACGCCGTGCCCGTGATCGCACAGGCTGCCGGCGCCGACCCGGCCGCCGTGACGTTCGATGCGATGCAGGCCGCGCAGGCGCGTGGCACGGACGTCCTGATCGCCGACACCGCGGGTCGCCTGCACACGCAGGGCAACCTGATGGAAGAGCTCAAGAAAGTGCGACGCGTGCTCGGCCGCCTCGACCCGACTGCACCGCACGAAGTGCTGCTCGTGCTCGACGCAGGGCAGGGTCAGAATGCGCTCGCCCAGGCCCAGCAGTTCCACCAGGCCGTCGGCGTGAGCGGGCTCGTGATGACCAAACTCGACGGCACGGCCAAGGGCGGCATCGTGCTGGCGATCGCGGACGCGCTCAAGTTACCCATCCGGTTCATCGGCATCGGCGAGACGGCCGCGGACTTCGACGTGTTCGACGCCGGCGCCTTCGTCGACGCAGTGCTGCGGCCCGGGAAGGGTGCCGCCGCGTGATCCGCTTCGATCACGTCTGGAAGCGCTACCCGAACGGCCGCGAGGCGGTGAGCGACCTGTCGCTGGCGATCGGGCGCGGCGAGATGGTGTTCCTGACCGGGCATTCGGGCGCCGGCAAGAGCACCTTGCTCAAGCTGATCGCGCTGATCGAGCGGCCGTCGCGTGGCACGCTCGTGGTCAACGGCCAGAACACCGCCGCCGTCCGGCGCTCGAAGATCCCGGCCTTTCGCCGCCAGATCGGCGTCGTGTTCCAGGACCACAAGTTGCTGATGGATCGACCGGTCTACGACAACGTCGGGTTGCCGCTGGTGATCGCGGGCGTGCCGGAAAAGGAGATCCAGAAGCGCGTGCGGGCGTCGCTTGACCAGGTGGGACTGCTCGGCCGCGAGCGCAGCCGGCCGATCGAGCTGTCGACCGGCGAACAGCAGCGCGTCGGCATCGCGCGGGCGATCATCGCGAAACCCGCGCTGCTGATCGCGGACGAGCCCACCGGCAACCTCGACCCCGACCTCGCGATCGAGGTCATGAACATCTTCAAGCGGTTCAACGAAGTGGGCGTCACGGTCCTGATCGCGAGCCACGACGTGCTCCTGATCGAGCGCTACGCCGTGCGCCGCGTCATGCTCGCGCAGGGCCGCGTGGTCGATGGCGTCGATGCGTCGCCGACGCCTGCCGCCCGGATCACGACCGGAGCGCCCGGAGTTGCCGTCGACGCACTGCGCCCAGGCGCCACGAACGCCCCGCTCGTGCTGCCCGACATCCGCCTCGACTGAGCGCGGACCATGAAGCAGTGGTTTGAACGTCACGCCCAGACGCTGGTCGGCTCGCTCGGCCGGCTCTGGCAGCATCCCTTCGCGACCTTGCTGACCGTGATCGTGATCGGCATCGCGCTGGCGCTGCCGGCCTGCCTGCACGTGCTCGTGCAGAACGTGCGGGTGGCGAGTGGCGGCTGGAACAACGCGCTCGACATCTCCGTCTACATGCAGCCGGACGCGACGCTCGACCAGGCGAAGCGTGCAGCGGAGCGCATCCGCCAGCGGCGCGACGTCGACGAGGTGACGTTGATCGAGGCGGACGCCGCGCTCGAGGAGTTCCGCAAGCACTCGGGCTTCGGCACGGCGCTCGACGCGCTCAAGGACAACCCGCTGCCGCACGCGCTCGTGGTCCGGCCCGACCCCGCGTTTCGCGACTCGGGTCACGTCGAGGCCCTGGCCGTTCCTTTACAACGGCGTGTGGTACGGGCTCGCCGGCGGCCTCACCGCCGGTGCGATCGTCGCGATTGCGGTCGGCACCCTGAGCACGCCGGTGCAGCGCATCTCCGGTCTTTACGGCAGCCAGTTCCAGCTCGAGGGCGTTGGGGCAGCCGGCTGGCTGGCCCTGCTCGCCGGGGGCGCGGCGCTCGGCTGGCTCGGCTCTTTCATCGTCGCGACGAGGGAGCTGCGCGAGATCGAACCCAAGTAACGCGGCTTGGCGCCGTCGGGGTCTACGGCCCTCATAACCTGCTGTTCTGAAAGTATGTTTTCTGACCGAAGCCGACCGCGGAACTCCGGCGTCGCCTTAGCACTCCAATCTCAGGACTGCTAAAATCCCCTTCGTTCCAGACGTCGATCCAGAGGTATGCACGTCCCGATGACAGCCGCAAACGCACTCGTTCTCCGCACGCCCTCCGAACTGGCCCTGGCCGGCCCGATTGGCAGTTTCGACGCCTATGTCGATACGGTCAGCCGGATTCCGGTGTTGAGCCGCGAGGACGAGCTCGAACTGGCGACGCGCTTTCATCGCGACGGCGAGCTCGATGCGGCCCGCAAGCTCGTGCTGTCGCACCTGCGCTTCGTGCTGCACATCGCGCGGGGCTACGCGGGCTACGGCCTGCCACTAGGCGACCTGGTCCAGGAAGGCAACGTCGGCCTCATGAAGGCGGTCAAGCGCTTCGACCCGACCGTCGG
>JAJTCR010000464.1 GCA_021325695.1 Steroidobacteraceae bacterium
CGGCGCGACCCGCCGTCGACGAGCACTTCGCCCGATTCGATCCACGTCTTAAGTCGGCTGCGCGAATAGTCGGGCAGCAGCGAGGCGAGCGCCTGGTCGAGGCGCTGGCCGGCCTGGCTCTCTGGAATACGCAGGCTCAGGCGGACCGTCGAATTCGTCATATAGGCGAATTCTATATACTTCGCGTTCCCCCGCAGGCTGCCGACATCCCAGGACCCCGCATGACCCTTGCCCTGTCGAGACGCGTCCTCGCTTCGTGCGCGCTGATCCTGTCCGTCGTCGGCCTCGCCGGCTGCGGCGTGTTCGGCGGCGGGAAAGGCGACGATGAGGCGCTCGCGAACGACTCGCCGGAGCAGATCTACCGCGAGGCGCGCAAGGACATCCGCACCGGCAACTACCCGACTGCCGTCGCCCGCTACGAACTGCTCGAGGCCCGCTACCCGTTCAGCGACCAGGCCAAGCAGGGCCAGCTGGACCTGATGTACGCCTACTACAAGAATCGCGCAGGCGAGTCCGCGGTCGACCAGGCGGACCAGTTCATCCGCGAGAACCCGACTCACCCGCGCGTCGACTACGCGCACTACATCCGGGGCCTGGTGTACTTCGAATCCGGCCTGAGCTGGGTCGAGCGCGTGTTCAACGCGGACCTCTCGCAGCGCCCGCCCACGGAAGCGCGCAAGTCGTTCCAGGCGTTCCAGACGCTGGTGCAGCAGTTTCCGAAGAGTCCCTACGCGGCCGATGCGCGTCAACGCATGGTCTATTTGCGCAACCGATTGGCCGATTACGAGGTGGAGGTCGCGCGGTTCTACCTGAAGCGCGGCGCCTATGTCGGCGCGGCCAGTCGTGCGCGGAACGTCATCGAGGGTTACGACGGCGCCCCGGCGGTCGATGACGCGCTCGCGATCCTGGCCCAGTCCTACCGCAGGCTGGGCGTCGACGACCTGGCGAAAGTGGCCGATGCCGTGCGCCAGGCGAACGTGCTGCCCGACGACGTCACGGGGCAGCCGCCGCGGGAGAACGGCGACGACCCGTGGTGGCGGTTCTGGAACTGAAGGGCCCACACCCCCTTCGCGTCGATTCCTCGCGGCTGCCACCCCGCCGCTAAGTCCCTGAATCCTGGAAATGCCCCGTGCTGGTGCGCGGGTTCGGGCGCATTCGTCCGGATGTCGCCATTTCCCGACGGCTGCCGGGCCCCCGGCAATGCTGCACCGCACCTAGAATCGCGGGCGCAATTTTCCGGGTGGATGATGAAACAGCTGTCGGGCCTCCTGATCGTAGCCCTGTTTGCCATGGTGACCGTGGCGGCCTGGGGATGGGCGAACCGCCCGACCGCCGAGCCGGCCTGGCCGCGGACGATCCACGGCTTTGCGTTCCAGCCCTACCAGAAGGACCAGGACGCGATCAGCGGCGAGGACCCGACGATCGCCGAGATCACGGCCGACCTCGAATTGCTGGCCGGGACGACCCGCTCCGTCCGCACGTACAGCACGCTCGGCACGCTGGGGAACATCCCGGGTCTCGCCCGGGCGCAGGGCATCCGCGTGATGCTCGGCGCCTGGATCGACTCCGACCGCGTCCGCAACGAGCGTGAGGTCGAGGCCGCGATCCGCCTCGCGAAGCAGCACCGCAACGTGACGCGGATCATCGTCGGCAACGAAGTCGTGCTGCGCGGCGACCTGCCCATGGCCGACCTGCAGGCCCACCTCGACCACGTTCGCGCCGCGACCCGGCAGCCGGTCAGCACGGCCGAACCCTGGCACGTCTGGCTCGAGCATCCCGAGCTCGCGAATCACGTCGACTTCCTCGCCGTGCACATGCTGCCGTACTGGGAAGGCATCGAGGCGGAGACCGCCGTCGGCTACGTCGTCGACAAGCTGCGGCAGCTCGAAGCGCGCTTCCCCGGCCGGCCGATCGTGATCGGCGAGGTCGGCTGGCCGAGCGCCGGACGGACGCGCGAGTCCGCGATCGCGACCACTGCCAACCAGGCACTGTTCCTGCGCCGGTTCCTCGCGCATGCCGAGCGGCACGGCCTCGAGTACTTCGTCATGGAAGCGTTCGACCAGCCGTGGAAAGAGGCCGCCGAAGGCAAGGCCGGTGCTTACTGGGGAGTCTACGACGCCGACCGTCGGGTGAAGTTCGCGTTCCGCGAACCGATCGTGCGCGTGCCGCAGTGGCAGGTGCTCGCAGCCGCCTCGGTCGTGGCGGCGGCGTTCATGCTGTGGTTCTTCTATTTCCACAGCCACACCCTGCGTAATCGCGGGCGCAGCTTCCTGGCGCTGGTCGTGTACGCGACCGCGACCGCGATGGTGTGGACGATCTACGATTTCTCGCAGCAGTATTTCACCGTCGGCAGCGCGCTGGTGGGGGCGGTGCTGATCGTCGGCATGCTCGGCGTGATCGCGGTGCTGTTCGCGGAGGCGCACGAGTGGGCGGAGGCGCACTGGGTCACGAAGCACCGGCGCCTGCTGCAACCGTGCGCAGCGGACGGCTCGCGCCTGCCGAAAGTCTCG
>JAJTCR010000465.1 GCA_021325695.1 Steroidobacteraceae bacterium
CGACGTGCATGCATTCGAAAGCGGTGGTGAAGGGCCTCCTCTTCGTCGCGAGCGCCTGGCTCACCGGTTGCGGCAACAGTCCGGATGTCAGCATGGAGGTGAGCGGCCCGGCGCCGGTCGCGGCCTGTCCGCGCGCGTCCTGGATCGCGGGCAGCAGCGAGCTTTGCGACGGCCAGCTGGTCTATCGCGACTACGTGTACGACGACTATGGCGCCGACGCCGGCATCGTGTCGCCCGATCCGGTCGTGCTGAACGTGACCACCCGCCTCGGACAATTCGACTTTCCGACCGCGACGACGCCGGTCCTGCTCTCGCCGACCGCGGGCGACCGGCGTTACCCCGCCGGGCGCGAGAACACGGCGGATCTGGTCGTGCTGATCCTCGCCATCGACGGCGACGAGCTGGTCGTGGATTTCGAACTCAACACGATGTTCGATGCGGACGACGCGCTCGCAGCCATCGCGATCGACACCGACAACGACTCCGCCACGGGCGGCGGCCCCTGGACACCCCTGAAAACGAGCAGCACCGGCTGGGACGTGTTGAAGGTGTTCGGTAGCGGAAATCCCGCCACGAATCACATCACCGGCCGACTTCCGCTACCTCCCGGAGACACGTGGCGCGTGCAGGCGGCGCTGGCGCAAGCCGACGGCACCGTGATGAACGTCGCGTATCGCGGCGTCGACGAAGAGTCCAAGGCCGACGGCCTGCAGCAACAATTCCTTCCCGGCGCCGGCAACTTCTGGGAAGACCGGCAAGCTGCCGCGCTCGGTGCGGGCGACATCTCCGCCTTCGGCGAAACGATCAGCGTCGCCGACCTGCGCTCCGGTACGACGCGCGCGGCGGCACCGCCCACCGGATTCCACCAGCGCGTCTACACCTCGGCCTACACGCTCGGCGAGGGCGTGGTGCTCCGCGGCGTTCCCGGCCGGCATGGCGACACGCGCCTGCCCTGCGAGCAGTACTTTCACTACCTCGGTCGATACCAGCCTTATGGCATCTACGTGCCGACCAGACCGGGACCGCACGGCGTGCAGCTGGTGATGCACGGATGCGAGGCCAACCACTCGAGCCAGGTCAACCAATCGAACATGCAGCAGCAGTTCGGCGAAGACCTCAATCGCATCCTCGTCTCGCCGTTGGCACGCGGACCTTACGGGTTCTACTCCAACATCGCCGAGCGCGACGTGCTCGATGCGCTCGCCGACGTCGAGGCGACCTACGACACCGACCCGGAGCGCGTCTTCTCCGGCGGCTACTCGATGGGGGGCTACGGTGCCATTCGCTTGGCGGCGCTGTATCCAGATCGCTTCGCCGGCGTGGTGAGCTGGGTGGGGTTCAGCGGCGACCTCGCCAACACGCCGCTGCCGGGCAATCCGCTGCCGGACATCTTCGCGACGCTCGGCGCCGCTTCGCCCATCCCGAATTTCACCAACGGGACGAGCATTGGCGCAGCCGAGAACGTCATCGACTTCCTCGGCAACCTGCGCCACGTGCCGAGCGAGAACATCTACGCCGCGCAGGACGAGCTGGTCCATCTCACGACCCAGCTGGCGCTCGCGCAGCGCTTCGATGCCGTGGGCGTACCGTATCGCTTCGCCATCCACACGCCCGCCGAGCACCTCACCTTCATGATCCTCGACCAGTGGCAGAAGGAGGCTGACGGCACGCGCAACCTGACGCGGGTGCACGACCCGCTGCGTGTCACCTATCGCACCGACCTGGCTTTCGACTATCCCGAGTACGGCCTGCGCCACGATCGCGCGTACTGGGTGTCGGGAATCACCGCGCGCGCGACGGGCTACAGCGACGTGGACCTGTATGCGCCGGGCTGCGGCGGCAGCCAGTGGACCTTCCTGACGGGGACGGACGTCGGCGTCGCACCTGTTCCGTGGGTCGGCACGCATCGCGTCATCAGTGGCAGCGCGCTCGTCGCGTCGGCGAGCGTGCTCGAGGGCACGCTGCGCAATGTCGCGAGCGTGACGGTCGACGCCGACGCAACCTGCTTCTCCGGAAAGGCAGTGCACTACACGATCGACAGCGACGGGCCCGTCACGCTTCGGCTGAGCGATGGACGCAGTCGGGACCTGCCGGGTGGCTCGAGCACGGGCGATCTTTGAAGCGGGGCATCTCGCACCCGGCGGGCATGTTTCGTCCGCAGCAGTCGCCACTGAACCCGCGCCAGGAGCACACGCTGCCTAGTGCGTGCCGCCGCCATCGGCCACGCGCGGCCGCAGATGGCTGCGCGCATATCGGATGTTGTAGGCGCGCAGCTTCCGGATGACCGTCGTGCGATGCACGCTGAGTTCCCTTGCCATCGCGTGGACGTCGCCCTTGTGGGTGTCGCAGAGACGCCGGAAATAGGTCTCCTCCTCGCTCGCCGGTTGCGCACGCACATCGGCGTCGCCAGCGCTGGAGGCGGTGCCGCGCCCCGTGAGCTCGGACTTCAAATTCTCCGGCAGTGCATTCCACGACACGATCGCGTGGCGTCCGTCGGCTTCCGC
>JAJTCR010000037.1 GCA_021325695.1 Steroidobacteraceae bacterium
GCAGCGAAGCGTGGTTGAGTCGGTCCGCGAACACGGTATCGCCGCGGCCCGCGAGGACCGATGCGACCGCGAGGTTGGCCATGTAGCCGGTCGACAGCATCACTGCACGAGGCCGGTCCACGAACGCGGCGAGTTCCTGCTCGAGCGCGTGGTGGTCCTCGCTGTGCCCGCTCACGAGGTGCGAGGCGCCGCTGCCGACACCCCACGACGCGGCGGCTGCGCGAAAGCGCCGCACGATGCGCGGATGATCCGCGAGCCCGAGGTAGTCGTTGCTGCAGAACGCGATGAGATCGCGGCCCTCGACGCGCACGCACACCCCGCCCGCGGCGCGCGCTTCGACCGGACGCCGGCGCCGTGCACGACCCCTCTCTGCCATGGCCGCGAGATCCGCGGCGAGCCTGCCGTGCGCGCGGGGCATGACCGGGACGCCGCTCAGCCCTCCGCGGGCAAGGATCGCTCGACTTCGAGACCGAGTCGCTCGAACAGCTGCTGATCCTGGCTGCGGCCGGGGTTCGGCGTCGTCAGGAGGCGATCTCCGTAGAAGATCGAATTGGCGCCGGCGAGGAAGCAGAGCGCCTGTGTCGCGTCGTCCATGTCGCTGCGTCCCGCGGAGAGCCGCACGTACGAGCGCGGCATCAGCAGTCGTGCCGTCGCGATCGCCCGCACCAGTTCGAGCGGGTCGAGCCGGGCGAGACCGTGGAGCGGCGTACCCGGCACCTGCACGAGCTGGTTGATCGGGACACTCTCCGGGTGCCGCGGCAGGGTGGCGAGCGTGTGCAGCAACGCGATGCGGTCCTGCTCCGATTCACCCATGCCGAGGATGCCTCCGCAGCAGACGTTGATGCCCGCGTCGCGAACCGCCTGCAGCGTCTCGAGGCGATCGTCGTAGGTGCGCGTCGTGACGATTTCGCCGTAATAGTCCCTGGACGTGTCGAGGTTGTGGTTGTAGTAATCGAGCCCGGCGTCGCGGAGCTCGCAGGCCTGCTCGCGCGTGAGCATGCCCACCGTCGCGCAGGTTTCGAGCCCGAGCGCGCGGACCTCGCTGACCATGCGCTTGATCTGGGCGAGCTGCTTCGGCTTCGGGCTCCGGTACGCGGCGCCCATGCAGAACCGCGTTGCGCCCTGTGCCTTCGCCGCCCTGGCCGCGTCGACCACCTGGTCGAGCTGCAGCAGTTCCTCGCGCTCGACGCCGGTCTCGTACCGGACGCTCTGCGGGCAGTACTTGCAATCCTCCGGGCACGCACCGGTCTTGACCGACAGCAGCGTGCTGACCTGCACACGGTTCGGCGCGAAGTGGGTCCGGTGCACCCGCTGCGCGTGAAAGAGCAGGTCGCTGAAGGGCGCCGTATGGACCGCGCGCGCCTCGTCGAGGGACCAGTCGGTGCGGACGGAGCCGAGGCGGGCGAGGTCGAGCACGGTCATGTGGATACTCGCGGTTTGTGCGGGGAAAGCCGCGCGACGGCGGCCGGCAGGAAGGGCCACGCTTGGGCGGACGGCAGTATTCGAGGCGGCCCGGGCGCTGTCAACCAACCGTGTGGTCCAAGGTATACAGCGTGCTCGACCGCACCGGCCGGGGCCTACTGCCGCCGCGATGCATCCTGTGTGCCGGCGCCGGGCGTGGTCCGGCACTCGATCTCTGCGCACACTGCGACGCGGACCTGCCCTGGCTCGCGGTCGCCTGCTCGCGCTGTGGCCTGCCCGTCGACGATCCGACGCTGCAGGAAACGACGACCGGGTGTGCCCGCTGCCGCGAGCAGGCCCTGCCGTACGAACGTTGTCACGCGGCCTTCCGGTACGAGTTCCCACTGAGCGACCTGGTGCACGGGCTCAAGTACGACAGGGCCCTCGCCAACGCCCGCGTGCTCGGGACGTTGCTTGCCGGCAGCGTGGCGCAGCAACCCGTGCGACGTGCGGTCGAACTGCTGGTGCCGATGCCACTGCACACGTCGCGCCTCGTCGCGCGCGGATTCAACCAGTCGCTCGAAATCGCGCGGTTCACCGCCGCGGCGCTCAGGATGGAACTCGCCCCACGCGCCTTGCAGCGTCGTCGCGAGACCGCCTCGCAGGTCGGTCTCGCGCGCCAGGCTCGGGCGGACAACGTGCGAGACGCATTTGCCGCGGCCGAATCGCAAGTCGCGGGTCGTGCCGTCGCGCTGCTCGACGACGTCGTGACGACCGGTGCGACCGCCGCGGAGGCTTCCCGCGCGCTGCTCATCGCGGGCGCACGCTCCGTGGACGTCTGGTGCCTGGCGCGCGCGTCCGACTGAGCGAGCGCCAGGCGATACACTGTCGCCTCGACGGCCGGAATCGCCATGGACGCTCCCAGGACCCCGTTCGACCCGCTCACCGCGCTGCGCGACTTCGTCAGGCTCGAGTCGGCGAGCGGGATCGTGCTCGTGCTCGCGGGCGCACTCGCGATGATTGCCGCGAATACGCCACTCGCGACCGCGTACGAGGCCATGCTGCAGCTGCCGCTCCGCGTGACGGTCGGCCCGATCGTGTTCGACAAGACGCTGCTGATCTGGATCAACGACCTGCTGATGGCGATCTTCTTCCTGCTGGTCGGGCTCGAGATCAAGCGCGAAATCGTCGTCGGCGAACTGTCGGACCCCTCCAGGGTCGCGCTGCCGGCGGTCGCTGCCGTGGGCGGCATGCTGGTGCCCGCGGCGATCTACGCCTGGTTCAACTGGTACGACCCGGTCGGCATCCGCGGCTGGGCCATCCCGTCCGCCACCGACATCGCGTTCGCGCTCGGCGTGCTCTCGCTGTTCGGCGCGCGCGTCCCGCTGGGCCTCAAGGTGTTCCTGATGACGCTTGCCGTGCTGGACGACCTCGGCGCGATCGTGGTCATCGCGCTGTTCTACACGAGCGACCTTTCGCTCGAGGCGCTGCTGCTCGCGTCGATCGCCATCGCCGCGCTGGCCGGCCTGAACCGCAGCGGCGTCAGGCGCATCGCGCCATACGTCCTGGTGGGCACGGTGCTCTGGGCCTGCGTGCTCAAGTCCGGTGTACACGCCACGCTCGCCGGTGTCGTCACCGCGATGTTCGTGCCGACCGCGGCGGCGCACGACGGAGACGAGCCGCCGCCGGCGAGCCGGCTCGAGCACTCGCTGCACCCCTGGGTCGCCTTCGGCATCCTGCCGCTGTTCGCCTTCGCGAACGCGGGCGTCGACTTCGAGGGCTTGAGCGTCGACGACCTGCTCGACCCGATCCCGCTCGGCATCCTGCTCGGCCTGTTCGTGGGCAAGCAGGCCGGCGTGTTCGCGTTCGCCTGGATCGCCGTGAAGTCGGGACTCGCGCGACTGCCGGCCGGCGTCACGTTCGGCCAGGTCTACGGGGCCGCGATCCTCTGTGGCATCGGGTTCACCATGAGCCTGTTCGTCGGCATGCTCGCGTTCGAGAACACCGCGGCCGGGGAGGTCATCGTGACCGACCGGCTCGGCATCCTCGCCGGCACGTTCCTGTCAGCGATCGTCGGCGCGGCGGTGCTGCACCTGGTGTTGCCGCGCGCCGGTCAGGCGAACAGGTAGTCGAGCAGGATGCCGCCGAACACCGCGAGCCCGAACAGGTTGTTGTTGAGGAACGCGCGGAAGCAGTCGGCGGGATCGCGGTTGCGGATCAGGAACTGCTGGTGCAGCGCAGTCGCGCCCGCGACGACCAGGCCGAGCCAGTACCAGTAGGACAGGTCGGCGAGCAGGCCTGCGGCGACGAGCAATGCCATGGCGGCGAACTGCAGTGCGGCGACGATGCCGCGGTCCGCGCGCCCGAACAGGATCGCCGAGGAGCGCACGCCGATCACGAGGTCGTCCTCGCGATCGACCATCGCGTAGATGGTGTCGTAAGCCGTGGTCCAGAGCACGCCCGCGCCGAACAGCACCCAGGCCAGCAGCGGCAGTTCGCCGGTCTGCGCCGCGAACGCCATCGGCACCGACCACGAGAATGCGAGGCCGAGGTAGGCCTGTGGCAGCGCGAAGAAACGCTTGAGGAACGGGTACGTCACCGCGAGCACGCCACCGACGAGCGCGAGGACCTGCGTCGGGCGGTTCAACGGGATCAGCAGCGCGAGCGCGATCAGACCGAGCACCGCAAACACGGCGAGTGCCTCCGCCGGCGACACTGCGCCGCGTGCCAGCGGTCGGTTGGCGGTGCGTCGCACGTGCGGGTCGAACTCGCGGTCGGCGAAATCGTTGATCACGCAGCCGGCCGAGCGCATCACGAACGTGCCGATCAGGAAGATCACGAAAATGCGTTCGTCGGGGCGACCTTCGGCCGAGATCCACAGCGCCCAGAGACAGGGCCATAGCAGCAGCCAGATGCCGATCGGCCGGTCGAGCCGCATCAGCCGCGCATATTCGACCAGACGGCCACGCACCCCGGGGGCGCGGGCGAGGCCATTTTCGAGATCGGTCAGGTTCGTCATGGCAGGAGCGTCAGGCGTTGCGGAATCGTTCGCCGGCGGCCAGCCAGCGTCCGACGAGGCCCGCTATGTTGGACCGCGGCCCGTCCAGCATCAATGCCGCGGCGCGCTGCACGTCGGGCAGCAGGTCCGCATCGCGTGTCAGGTCCGCGACGCGCAACTGCATCAGTCCGGTCTGACGCGTACCGAGCAGTTCGCCCGGACCGCGCAGCTCGAGGTCGCGGCGCGCGACCTCGAAACCGTCCCCGGTCTCGCGCAGCACGGCGAGGCGTTCGCGTGCGATCGGGGTGAGCGGCGCCTGGTAGAGCAGCACGCAGGTGCTTTCGACCGAGCCGCGGCCCACGCGGCCGCGCAACTGGTGCAGCTGCGCGAGACCCATGCGTTCCGAATTCTCGATCACCATCAGGCTCGCGTTCGGCACGTCGACGCCGACTTCGATCACGGTCGTCGCGACCAGCAGGTCGAGCTTGCCCTGCTTGAAGGCCGTCATCATCGCGTCCTTCTGCCGCCCGGGCATGCGGCCGTGCACGAGGCCGATGCGCACGTGGGGCAGCGCTTCGGCGAGCTGCGCGGCGGTCTTCTCCGCGGCCTCGTATTGGACGAGGTCCGATTCCTCGATCAGCGGGCAGACCCAGTAGGCCTGCCGGCCCGCGCGACAGGCCGAGTCGATGCGTTCGACGATTTCGCTGCGGCGCGCATCGGGCAGCACCACGGTCTTGATCGGCGTCCGCCCCGGCGGCAACTCGTCGATGATCGAGACGTCGAGGTCGGCGTAGGCGGTCATCGCGAGCGTGCGCGGGATCGGCGTCGCGGTCATCACGAGCTGGTGCGGGTAACGGCCTTCGGCCATTCCCTTCTCGCGCAGCTGCAGTCGCTGATGGACACCGAAGCGATGCTGTTCGTCGACGATCACCAGTGCGAGACGGTCGAACGCGACGCCCTCCTGGAACAATGCGTGCGTGCCGACCGCCACTTGGATCGCACCTGTTGCGAGATCGCCCTCGAGGACCGCGCGCGCCTTGCCGGGCTGTCGGCCGGTGAGCAACGCGACACGGACGCCGAGCGGGTCGAGCCAGGAACTGAACACGCGCGCATGTTGTTCGGCGAGCAGTTCCGTCGGCGCCATGACGGCGGCCTGTGCGCCGTGATCGACGGCGCGGAGTGCGGCGAGCGCCGCCACGACCGTCTTGCCCGAGCCGACGTCGCCCTGCACGAGGCGCATCATCGGGTGCGGGCGGGCCAGGTCCCGCTCGATTTCGTTCCAAACGCGAAGTTGGGCGGCGGTGAGGTCGAACGACAGCCGTGCCAGGCAGCGCTCGATGAGGTCCGTCCTGCGTGGCAGGTCCCAGGCCCGGTCGTGGTCGGCGGCCTCGCGCAGCAGGCGGAGGCTGAGCTGGTGGGCGAGCAACTCCTCGAATGCGAGGCGACGCTGGGCCGGGTGACGACCCTCGGCGAGCTGCGCGACGTTGGCGTCGGGCGGCGGTCGGTGCACGTACCGCACTGCGGCCTCGAGCGTCGGCAACTCGAACGTGTCGAGGATGCCGCCGGGCACGTAGTCGACGATCGCACCCTGCGAAAGCAGGCCGAGCGCCAGGTCCGTGAGCGCGCGCAGGCGCCCCTGCTGCACCCCTTCGGTCGTCGGATAGATGGGCGTGAGCGTGTCGCCGCCGGCCTCCGCATCGGCGCCCGGCGTGACACGGCGATACTCCGGATGCACGATTTCGAGGCCGCCCGGTCCCATGCGCACCTCGCCGAAGCAGCGCAGCCGCAGACCCCGCGCGAGCTGCGCCTGCTGCGCGGCCGAGAAGTGAAAGAACCGCAGCGTGACGAAGCCGGTGCCGTCGGCCAGCCGCACGAGCAGAGTACGCCGCCGGCGAAACACGACCTCTGCGAGCTGGATCTCGCCTTCGATCACGGCGCGATCGCCGTGCCGCAGTCCGCCGATCGGCACGACGCGCGTGCGATCCTCGTAGCGCAGCGGGAGGTGGAACAGGACGTCCTGCACGGTCTGCAGGCCGAGTCGCGCCAGTGCCTCCGCCAACGCAGGCCCGACGCCACGCAACGCCGTGACCGGCCGGTCCGCGAGCATGGCCGCGCTCATCGTTGCGTCGGAACGTCCCGAATCAGAGGGCCAGCACGGCGTCCACTTCGACGACCGCGCCGCGCGGGAGCGCGGCGACGCCGATCGCGGCGCGCGCCGGGTAAGGCTGTGCGAAATACTCCGCCATGACCTTGTTGACGACCTGGAAGTTGCCGAGGTCGGTCAGGTACACGTTCACCTTGACGGCGTTCGCGAGGTCGCCGCCCGCCGCGCGCGCGACGGCGCGGAGGTTCTCGAAGACGCGTCGCACGTGTGCTTCGACGTCGCCCGTCACGAGCTCCATCGTCTCAGGGTCGAGCGGAATCTGGCCGGACAGGTAGACCGTGCTGCCGGCCCTGGTGGCCTGTGAATATGTGCCGATCGCGCCCGGCGCGTCGGCGGTCGAGACGGGGGTGAAGGACACGGCGCGCGCTCCTGGAAGGTGGCCCACCGTTCAGTGGTGCTCACCGGTGACTTGCTCTTGCGTGAACGAGGTTCCGCGCGTGAGGAACGTGTAATCGCCCTCGATCGCCATCAGCGCGATCAGCACGAGCAGGCAGAGCGGCGGCACGAGGATCACGAGCTTGAGCGCGAGCCGCTCCCACTTCATGTGCATGAAGATCGCGATGATGAACCCGGCCTTCAGGAACATGAACAGCAGGATCAGCGACCAGCGCAGCATTCCCTGCAGGTGGAGGTAATCCACGAGGTACGAAAACGCGCTGAACACGAACAGCAGCAGCCAGATCCAGAGATAGATCTTGATCGGATGCTGCGTGGTGGTTCCTTCGTGCGCTGCCATCGCCGTGCTCCTACCAGAGATAGAAAAACGCGAAGATGAAGACCCAGACCAGGTCGACGAAGTGCCAGTAGAGGCCCGCGATCTCCACGATCTCGTAATTGCCGCTGCGCTCGTAGTCGCCACGCCAGACCTTGAGGGCCACGATCACGAGATAGATCACGCCCGCCGAAACGTGCAGGCCGTGGAACCCGGTGATCATGAAGAACGACGACCCGAACTGCGCCGCACCGAGCGGGTTGCCCCAGGGCCGGATGCCTTCCTCGACGATCAGCTTGGTCCACTCGAACGCCTGCATGCCGACGAACGTCGTGCCGAAGGCCGCGGTGATCAGCATCAGCGACGCCGTCCGGCCGCGATTGCGCCGGTAGCCGTAATTGACGGCCATCGCCATCGTGCCGCTGCTGCTGATCAGGATGAACGTCATGATCGCGATCAGGATCAGCGGGATCGGCTCGCCGCCGAGGCTCAGCGCGAAGACCTCGCTCGGGTTCGGCCAGGGCACGGTCGTCGACATCCGCACGTGCATGTACGACGTGAGGAAGCATGTGAAGATGAACGTGTCGCTCAGCAGGAAGATCCACATCATCGCCTTGCCCCAGGGCACGGGGAAGGCCTGCTTGTCCGCCGCGAAGTCCGTGACCACGCCGGGCAGTCCTGCGGCGACGACGCCGGCCGGCTCGATGGGATGGGTCGCGACTTCGACTGCCATGGGCGCTTGCACGCTTTGTGTCATGTGATCACCAGCAGGCCGAGCAGGACGACCCAGACGGCCAGGAGGTAGTGCCAGTAGACGGTGCACAGTTCGACGCTCAGCCGGATCGCGTCGAGCGGCGCGCTGCCGCGCGACATGCGCACGACCGCGCGCCCCCAGACGAGCAGACCGCCGAGCAGGTGCAGGGCGTGGAGGCCGGTGAGCACGTACAGGAACGCGTTGGCAGGATTGGCCGCGGCGTAATAGCCGGCGGCCTGCAACTGTCGCCAGGCGAGCCACTGCCCCACGAGGAACGCGACGGCGAATGCCCCGCCTGCGAGCAGTCCCCGCGACGCCAGGGCGAAGTGCTGCCGGCGCAGCGACGAACTCGCGTACTGCATGCCGACGCTGCCGGCCGCGAGCAGCAACGTGTTGCTCCAGAGGATCCGCGGCTCCGCGACCGGGCGCCAGTCGCGGAGGTCGACACCCTGCACGAGGTGCGGGCTCATGCGGATCAGGTACGCGGTCACCAGCA
>JAJTCR010000038.1 GCA_021325695.1 Steroidobacteraceae bacterium
CCGCCGCCGAGGATCTCGTCGAGGCCCTCGATGCCGGTGGGTGCCTTCGGCAGTGCGGGCAGGTCCGGCGCGCGGGCCGAGCCGGCCCTGGGTCTGTTTTCGAGCTTGCTCTCCCCGGCCATGTTGCCCGCCCCAGCGCCCGCAAAAAGATCCGGCATCGTCGCGCTGCCGTGGACCGCCGGCAAGTCGGCGGTCGCCTACATTGAGGGCGTTGGCGCGGCGTCGGCGGTCAAACCGCGAGCGGTAGCGGGATCGGTCGGCCGACCTGGTAGCCCTGCACGAAATCGACGCCCATGCGGCGCGCCGAGTCGAGCGCACTCAGGTCCTCGACCTGCTCGGCGATCACCTGGAAGTTGAGCGAGCGCGCAAGCTTGATCATCGCCGCGACCATGGCCTGGTTGACGTTGTCCGAGGCGAGGTTGCGGATGAACGAGCCGTCGATCTTCAGGTAGTCGAGCGAGAGGTTCTTGAGGTTCGCGAACGAGCTCAAGCCCCGCCCGAAGTCGTCGAGCGCGAAGCGGCAGCCCATGCCGTGCAGCACGCCGATGAAGCGGCGCGCGTGCTCGATGTTGGTGATGACCGCGTTCTCGGTCACCTCGAAGCAGATGCGGCCCGGCGCGACGCCGGTCCGGTCGAGGCAATCGACCACGAACTCGAGGAACCCGGCGTCGCCGAGCGTCTGGCCGGACAGGTTGATGCAGAGCAAGCGTTCGGGCGCGAGCCGCACCGCCCCGCGGGCGAGCGCGGTGAACGCGGTCTGGACGACCCAGCGATCGACGTGGGGCATCAGTCGGTAGCGCTCGGCCGCCCGCATGAACTCCGCCGGCGCAATCGCCACGCCCTTCTCGTCCTTCAACCGCAACAGCACCTCGAGCCCCGGGCCGCCCTCGATCGGTCCGGCGGAGACCTGCAGGATCGGCTGCGCGTGCAGTTCGAAGCGACTCTCCTTCAACGCCGACTGGATCAGCTGCAGCCAGACGATCTCGCCGCGCTGGCGTGCCGCCGCCTCGTCGCGCGCCGAATACACGTGCACGCGTCCGCCCTGGTTCTTGGCGACGTAGCAGGCCGAGTCGGCGGCCTGCATCAGGTCTTCCATCGAGGTGCTCTCGCCGGACATCTCGACCAGGCCGACGCTCACGCCGACGCTGAAGATCTTGTCCTTCCAGACGAAGCGATGGTCGGCGACCGCGCGCACGACGTCGTCGGCGATCTGGCGTGCCTTGTCGAGCGGACAGCCTGCCAGCAGGATCCCGAACTCGTCGCCGCCGAGCCGGCCGACCGTGTCGGAGTCGCGCACCGCGTCCTTGATCAGCGCCGCGATCTCGCGCAGCAGCGCGTCGCCGGCGACGTGCGTCCCCGATTCGTCGTTGACGGCCTTGAAGCGATCGAGGTCGAGGTAGCAGAGCACGTGGCGCGCGCCGCCGCGCGTGGCCTCGAGCGCCTCTTCCAGTCGTCGCTCGAATTCGCGCCGGTTGACCAGCCCGGTCAGTCCGTCGTGGCTCGCCTGGTACGACATCGCGCGAGTGAGTCCGCGCAGGTCGCTCACGTCCCGCAGTGCGATCACGGTGCCGTCGACCTGCCCCGCCAGGTCGCGCATCGGCGAGACCGTCACTTCGATCGAGCGCTCGCCGTTCGAGTCCGCGGCGAGCAGCATCCCGCGTCGACCCAGGTTGACTCGCTGGCCGGTCGAGATGCTCTGGCGCACCGGGTCGCCGAGCGTCTTGCGATCGCCCTCGTCGACGAGTTCGAGCACCTCGCCGAGCGAACGGCCGATGATCTCGTCGGCCGGCTTGCCGATCAGGTGCTCGCCGGCCTTGTTGATGTAGACGATGCGACCCTCGGCGTCCGTGGTCAGCACGCTCTCGGCGAGCGAGTCGAGGGCTTCCCAGGCGGTCGCGTGACTGCGCCCGGCCGGCTCCGCCGCGGGACGCGGCGACATCTCCACGCCCGTGACCATGACGGCCGGCCGGCCGTCGAGGCTCGTGCGCGAGAACGAGAGCTCTAGTCGCGGCGGAGGCCCGGGTCCGTCGGCCAGCAGTTCGACTTCGAGTCGCTGCAGTGCGGTCGGGCCCGCGCCCTGACGGCGCAGGTATTCCGTGACCAGCTCGGCATAGTCCGGATGCACGAGGTCCTCCAGGCGACGACCATAAAGCTTGCCGGGACTCGAGACGCCACACAGTTCGGCGAAACGTGGATTGGCGAGCTGGATGCCGTCACGCTCGATCAGCAGCGCCTCGTGCATGCTCTCGAGCATCCGCCGGTAGACGGATTCGCGCTCCTCACGCGAAGTGCTCTCGACCTGCAGCCGCTCGATCAGTCGATCGACGCCCTGCGCGATTTCGCCGGGGCCGCCTTCGCCGGCGTGCGGTGCAAGCCGCTCGGCGAGATCGCCGCTCTGCGTGACCGCCTCCAGCCGCTCGGCCAGGTCGCGCAGGTGATGCATCTCGCGCTTCCGTCGCAGCAGGAGCACGGCCAGCGCCGCGACCAGGACTCCGAGCAGGATCCACGCGAGCATCAAACTTTCACTCTCCGGAACGGCCATGTCCTCTCGGGTAACGGGCACCCGCTTCCCTGCAAGGTTTATAGTTGTTTTAGTCCACGCCGCTGACGTGCCACGCGAGCATAGCGGAACGGTTCACACCGGCCTGTCGGATTCACCATAATGCGCGCTGGTTTTGGCTTGTTGCGTGCGGCTGCGGGCCGTACGCTTCGCGCCGGCCGCACGCACCGTTTTGCTGCTCCGCCGACCGGGATCCATCGCGCATGTTCGACGTCCAATTCGCCCGTCGCCAGATGATCGAACAGCAGGTGCGCGCCTGGGACGTCCTCGACCTCAAGGTGCTCGACGCGCTCGAGCAGGTGCCGCGCGAGGAGTTCGTGCCGCCGCTGTATCGCGAACTCGCGTTCGCGGACACGAACGTGCCGATCGGGCACGGCCAGGCGATGCTCGCGCCCAAGGTCGAAGGACGGATCCTGCAGGCGCTCGACGTGCAGCCCGGCGAGGTCGCACTCGAGGTCGGCACCGGCACGGGATTCTTCGCAGCCTGCATCGGCCGGCTGGCGCGCAGCGTGCGCACGGTCGACCTGTTTCCCGATTTCATCACCGCCGCCCGGGCCGCGCACCGGCGCGTGGGGGTGCACAACGTCGTGGCGGAGGCCAGCGACGCGATGCAGCTCAGCGAACGGGAGGCCTACGACGTGATCGCGCTGACCGGGTCCCTGCCGCTCTACGACGCGCGCTTCGAGCGGGCGCTGAAGATCGGCGGACGGCTCTTCGTGGCGATCGGCCCCGGCCCCCTGCTGGACGCCCGGCGCGTCACGCGGGTCGGTGCCGACGAATGGGTGCGCGAGAGCCTGTTCGAAACCGGCATGCTTCCCCTGGTCCACGCCCCGGAACCCGCCAAGTTCGTCTTTTGAACCGGGCGCACAGGGGACTAGCCAATCGCATATGCGGTGATATAGTCTAGTACAACACTAGTTGACCAGACGCGGCGCTGCCGCGAGAGTGAGCCCATGACAAGAAAATCGCTCCTTCTTGCCGGCAGCGTCGCGGCCGCGCTCGTGGTCGGGACCCCCGCGCGCGCGGAGAACCTGATCGACGTCTACCAGGCGGCGCTGCGCAGCGACCCCGTGCTGCGCGAAGCCGACATGCGCCGCATGGCAGCGCTGGAGGCGAAGCCGCAGGCGCGCGGGTTGCTGTTTCCGCAGGTCAACGTCAGCGGTCAGTACGCCACGCGCGACGGTGAGAGCACGGCGCTGTTCCTCAACCAGAACGACGACGGCACGGTCGAACTGCGCCAGTCCGACCAGTCGTCGGAATCCGATTTCTGGACCTACGAGGCGCAGGTCACGCAGTCGCTCTTCCGCTGGGACCAGTGGCAGGCGCTCAAGCGCGCCGACGCCCAGGTCGCCGTCGCGGAGGCCAACTTCCGGGCGGCGCAACAGAACCTGCTCGTGCGCGTGAGCCAGGCCTACTTCGACGTGCTCGCGGCCGAGGACACGCTCACCGCGGCGCAGGCGACGCTCGAAGCGCTGACGCGCCAGCTCGAACAGGCCGACAAGCGCTTCGAGGTCGGCCTGATCGCGATCACCGACGTGCAGGAAGCGCGCGCCGCGCACGACAGCGCGACGGCGGGCGTGATCGCGGCCAAGCGGACACTCGCGGCCACGCAGGAGGTCCTGCGCGAACTGACCAACGAGGCGTACACGACGCTCGCCAAGCCGGCGGAGCAGATGCCGCTCGACGCGCCGAACCCGGCGGACGAGCAGGGGTGGGTCGACCGCGCGCTCGAGAACAACCTCTCGGTGATCGCGGCACGACTCGAGACGGAGGTCGCGGCGCGCGACGTCAAGGTCGCGCGTTCAGGCCATTACCCCACCGTCGAACTGTTCGCGACGACCAACGAGTTCGACGCCGACGCGACGCAGACCAACAACGGCATCACGCAGCCGGCCGATGCGACCCAGAAAGAGGACACGATCGGCGTCCAGGTCACGGTACCGATCTTCAGCGGCGGCGTGACGCAGTCGCGCGTGCGCGAGTCCGTGTACCTGCAGCGCGCCGCGCGCGAAAAGCTGGAGGGCACGATGCGCTCGGCCGAACGCGAGACGCGCGACGCATACCTCGGCGTCATTGCGGAAAAGGCGCGCGTGCAGGCGCTCGCGCAGGCCGTGAAGTCGAGCCAGACGGCGCTCGAGGCGACCGAGGCCGGCTTCGAGGTCGGCACGCGGACCACGGTCGACGTGCTGGCGTCGCGCCGCACGCTGTTCGAGGCGCAGCGCGACTACGCGCGCAGCCGCTACGACTACCTGATCAACATCGTCCGACTGGAATCGGCAGCGGGCGGCCTCGTGCAGGACGACCTCGCGAACATCAACAGCTTCCTCACGGCCCCGACGACCCTTCCGGTCGTGCGTCCCCAGTCGACACCGGCGACGACTCCGCCCCCACCGCCGCCACCCCCGGGCGGCTGAGCAGCGGCTCGATCATCGCGACCAGGCGGTCCACTGCGCCGCGATTCGCCGCCACGGCGCGCCGACCGCTTTCACCCGCCTGGTGCGCCAGGGACGGCGCCTCCAGCCACGTGAGCAACGCCTGCGCCAGCGCCTCCCGGTCACGGACGAGCACGAGTGCGCCGCCCTGCTCGAGCAGTTCGGCGATGTCCTGGCCGTTGTGCGTGTGCGGGCCCGAAACGATCGGCAAGCCGAGCACCGCAGGCTCGAGCAGGCTGTGGCCGCCGATCGGCACGAGGCTGCCGCCGACGAACGCGACGTCGCTCGCCGCGTAGAACGCCTGCAACTCGCCGAGCGTATCGACCAGGAACACGGCGTCGTCCTCCCCCGGAAGCTCGCCCGCGCGCCGCTGGGCAAACGCCGTGCCGCGCCGGCGCAGCAGCGCGCGCACGGCATCAAACCGCTGCGGATGCCGCGGCACGAGCAACAACAGCGCCGTCGGCAGCCGCGCGCGGATCGACGCGTGCGCCGCGAGCGCCGCCTCCTCCTCGCCTTCGTGCGTGCTGCCGGCGATCCAGACCGGACGCGCCTCGCCCCAGCGACGACGCAGCGCACGACCGGCCTCGACCTGTGACGCCGGAATCTCGAGGTCGTACTTGATGTTCCCGGTCACGTGCACGTTTGCACCCACCGCACCGATCTGCCGGAAGCGGTCCGCGTCCGCCACCGTCTGCGCGCCGATCACGATGCCGCCCGACAGCGTGTCGCGCAGCAACGACGTCAGGCGGCGGTAGCGGCCGACGGAACGCGCGGACAGCCGGGCGCTGCCGAGCACGATCGGGATACGGCGCCGGCCGAGTTCCCCGTACAGCGTCGGCCAGATTTCCGTTTCGAGGATCACGGCGACCTGCGGCGCGACGCGATCGAGGAACCGGCCCACGGCGCCCGGCACGTCGTACGGCAGGTAGCAATGCTGCACGCCGTCCTGGAACAGCGTCCGCGCACGCTGTGCGCCCGTCGGGGTCACGGTCGAGAGAACGATCGGCAGGTCGGGGTGGCGGCGGCGGAGCGCGTGGAGGAGACCCACGGCGGCCTGCACCTCGCCGACCGACACCGCGTGGATCCAGACGGCGCCGGTGCGACGCGCACGCTCGACGTGACCCAGCCGTTGCGCGAGACGGCCGCGTTGCTCCGCGTGCTGAAAAGCCTGCCACGCGTCGTGGGCCATGACGAATGGCGACACCAGGTACGTGAGCGCGACGTAGACGAGGCGCAACATCGCGGCGCGCTACTCCTCGGTCCCCGCGAGCAGCGCTCGCCACTGCTCGTCGCCGAAGCGGTCGCCCGGCAGTTCGTCCGTGACCTTGACGAGCGACCGACGCAGGCGTGCCAGCACGCGTTGCTCCCAGGCGCCCCGCGCGCGGATCCGCCCGCGATCGAAGTCGAGCACGTACACGTTCTCGCCGGGACCGACGAGCAGGTTGTGAGCGTTCAGGTCGGCGTGCTGCACGCCGTGCGCGTGCAGTTGCGCGACGCAGCGTCCGACCGCGATCCAGCCGATGGGCGGCAGTGGCGCGTCCGCCAGTGCGGCAGCCAGGGTCCGACGCACCGGGAGTTCTGCCGTGATCAGGTCGGCACGGTAGCTCAGACCATGCCGCACGTAGCGCGCGGCGACGGGCGTCGGCACCGGCAAACGCCAGTCGCGGAGTCGGCGCAGCAGGCGCCACTCGGCGAACGAGCGTGTGCGCGATTCGCCGGTCCAGAAGTAGGCATCGTCGCGGAGCCTGGCCGCGAACCCGCCGCGGCGATAGTGCCGCAGCACCCAGGCCTCGCCGCCTGCGCTGCGCACGAACGCGACGGTGCCGCGCCCGCCCTGTGCGGCTTGCAGCAACGCACCACGCGCGCGCCAGTAGTCAGGCTCGAAGATCGCGGCATCGGGTTGGCCGAGACAGGAGCCATCGTATAGCATCGCGCCGCCCGCAATGCGCGCGAGCACCTCGTCCCCGGCGGCGGCGGCGTCGTTCATCGTGGCGGATTGTTCCCGATCCCGGCGCCGCTGCCTACCGTCGAGACCCGCACCCGTGCAGCCCCTGTTCACGAGCCCGCCCGAATCCATCTGCATCCTGCGGCTGTCCGCGCTCGGCGACGTCTGTCACGCGTTGCCGGTCGTGCGCACGCTGCAGGACACGTGGCCGCAGACCCGACTCACCTGGATCATCGGCAAGCTCGAGCACAAGCTGCTCGGTCACCTGCCGGACATCGAGTTCGTCGTCTTCGACAAGAGGACCGGTGCCGGCGGTTACCGGGCGCTGCGCGAACGACTCGAGGGGCGCCGTTTCGACGCGTTGCTGCACATGCAGCTCGCGTTGCGGGCGAGCCTGGCCGCGGCGCTCGTGCCGGCGCGCTGGAAGGTCGGGTTCGATCGCGCACGTGCACGCGAGGCGCAGTGGCTGTTCACGAACGCCCAGGTGGCGCCCCGCGAGCGCGAGCACGTGCTCGACAGCCTGTTCGGTTTCGCCGAACGGCTCGGCGTCTCGACGCGTTCGATGCGCTGGGACATTCCGCAGCCCGCGGACGCCCTCGCGTATGCGTCGCGTGCGATCCCCGACCCGGCGCGGCCGACCCTGATCGTGAGCCCCTGCTCGAGCCACGCGTTGCGCAACTGGAGCGCGCAACGGTATGCGGCGCTCGCCGACCACGCCGTGACGCATCACCGCATGGAAGTGGTGCTGTGCGGCGGCCGCAGCGACCTCGAGCGGCGCTACGGCCGGGACATCGAAGGCTGCATGCGTCAGCCGTGTCGCAATCTGATCGGACAGGACACGCTGCTCGAGTTCCTCGCGACCTTGCAGCGCGCGACGGCTCTCGTGTCACCCGATTCGGGACCGGCACACATGGCGACCACGGTGGGGACTCCGGTCGTCGGCCTCTATGCCGCCACGAATCCGCGGCGCAGCGGCCCCTATCACAGCCGCCAGTGGTGCGTGGACCGCTACGAGAAGGCCGCGACCCGCTACCTCAATCGCTCGGCGAACCGGCTGCCGTGGACCGTGAAGATCGAACGGCCTGGCGTCATGGACCTGATCGAGGTGGACGATGCGGTCGAGAAGCTCGACGAGCTGATCGCGGCAGGGGCGCCGCGGACTGGGGACAGGGGTTAGGTATCCCCTGACCTCCTACGCCCGTTCTGCGCGATAATGCACATCGCGACCGACCGTGGCAGACAGATTCAGAGGCCCGCACCGTGACGCCAGCCGATCGCAGCGAAAAGCTCATCCAGCCGAACGCGCAACACCAGTACGAGGTGACCGCGGCGGACCTGCCGCTCAGTTGCCCGATGGCGGGCATGCACCTGTGGAATTCGCATCCGCGCGTGTACCTGCCGATCGAGGTGACCGGCTGGGCCAAGTGCCCCTACTGCAGCGCGGAGTACACGTTGAGGAAGTGATCAGTGACTAGTGGCTGGTGGCTCGTGGCTAGTAAGAAAGGACGCGGCGAC
>JAJTCR010000466.1 GCA_021325695.1 Steroidobacteraceae bacterium
ATGGCCGGCAGCTTGTTCTTGCCGACCGGCGTCAGCACGCCGATGCCCGCGTTGGCGACGACCACGTCCAGGCGACCGAGCGCCTGCGCCGCCCGCTGCACGGCCGGCTCGATGCTGGCGGTATCCGACACGTCGAGGCGGATCGGCACGACTTTCGACGCACCGGCCGCCTGCAGCGCCGGCGCCGCCCCCTCGAGCGCGTCGAGTCGCCGCGCGACCAGCGCCAGTGCATAGCCGCGCCGCGCAAACTCACGCGCGAGCGCGGCGCCGATCCCGGCGGAGGCGCCGGTGATCAGGATCGTACGAGGGGTCGACATGCGCAGGTCGAGGATATGTGTGTGGTCGGCGGGTCTGTTCTTGAGGCCGTCACGTCAGCCTGCACCAGCCGGCCCGACTAGTCACTAGTCACTATTCACTAGTCGCCATTCCTCACTAGCCGCTATTCCGCCGGTTGCGCCGCTCTGTTAGCGTTGCTTCCCCATGGGTAAAAAGCCCGGACTGCTCGACCTCCTGGCGCTGGTTCCGTCGGCAGACCTGGCCAAGGTCGCCCGCACGCTCGGCCTCGATCCCGAGACGCTCGCCAAGCGGGTACTCGCGCTCGATTCCTCCGGGCTCAGCACCAGGCTCGTCGACACTGCGACCCGCGCGCTCAAGCCGGGCGAGGCGGCCGGCCGCCTGATGCTCGATCACGCGACGCGCATCTTTTCGCAGGCGCGCGACTTCACCCGCGACCTCGAGGAGCTCGCCGGCCTGCAGGCACCCGAACTCCATTTCGGCACGGACATGTTCGCCGCCGAGCTGCCGCTCGGCGCGGCGCTCGGCCGCATGGCCTCGGCCAACTCGCGCCTGCGCGTCCACGTCGAAACGAGCGACTTCGAGCACCTCACCCGGGACGTGCTCGCCGGCCGCATCGAATTCGCGGTCGCAGACACGACCAGTGCCGAACGCCACCCCACGCGCCTCGCGATCGAGCCCGTCGCCGAGCACCGCGTCTTCTTCTATGTGCGCCAGGGACACCCGCTCGCAGCGGCGAAGGAGCATTCGCTCGAGACGGTCCTCGTGTTTCCGCTGGCTTCCCCGCGGCTGCCGCAACGGATCGCCGGCCACTTCGGCAAGCTCGCCACCTACTCCCGCGTCGATCGCGAGACCGGCGACCTCACGCCGAACCTGCTCGTGGACAACTTCTCGGTCGCGCTCAAGACCGTGCTTGGCGGTGACGCGGTCGGCCTCGCGCCGTTCGTCGCGCTCGAGCCCGAACTGCGCGCCAGGCGGATCTCGCTGCTGCCCTTCTCCGCTCCGTGGCTGCACCTGAGCTACGGATTGTTCTACACACGCAAGCGCGCGCTCTCGCGGGTCGCGCAGCTGTTCATGACGCAGCTGCGCCGCATCGAGGCCGACATCCAGGCCCGCGAGCAGCGCGCGCTGCTGCGCCTCGACGGTCCAAGACGTCGCGGCCGGAAGCAGGCAACGCGACGCAAGGCCGCGGCCAACGTCGCGGACGCGACGGCGACCGAACTCCCGCCCGTCGCGAACGCGCCCAGGCGGCGCACACGGAAGACACGCCGATGATCCGATTCCTCGCTGCCCTGGCGAGCGTGCTGCTCGCCGCCGGCGTCGTTGCCGACGATCCCGGCCAGGCGCCGGCGACCTACCGGCTCGATTATTTCCACACCGGCGGCAAGGGCACGGAGATCTTCGCGGTCGATCGCCTGCGTCTCGAGCCGCTGCCATGGCCCGGTCATCCTGCACGCGCGGTGGACGACGGGCGATCGGGCGTCTATCGCTACGAGGTGCGCGATGCCGACGGCACGCTGCTGCAGGCCCGCGGTTTCGCCTCCGTGTTCGGCGAATGGGTCACCACCGAGGAGGCCGGCCAGGGTCATCGCACGTTTCACGAGTCCCTGCGGTTTCCCGCGCCCGCCAAGCCGGGCCCGGTCCACGTCAGGATCTACAAGCGCGATGCGCGCCAGACGTTCCAGCCGGTCTGGGAAACGAAGCTCGACACGACGGACATGTTCGTCGAACGCGCAGCGCCACCCGCGCAGGAACTGATCGCGGTCGAACAGCACGGCGCGCCGCCGCAGAAAGTCGACCTGCTGCTGCTGGGCGACGGCTACACGGCGGCCGAGTGCGCGGCCGAGTTCCGGCAGGACGCCGAACGCATGACGACGGCATTGTTCTCGCAGCAGCCATTCGCCCGGCGCCGCAGCGACTTCAACGTCTGGGGCCTCTGCCCACCGTCGCAGGCATCCGGGATTTCGCGGCCTTCGACCGGCATCCAGCACGCCACCCCGGTGGGCGCCACGTACGACGCGTTCGGCAGCGAGCGTTACGTGCTCACGTTCGAGAACCGCGCAATGCGCGAGGTTGCGTCACGTGCCCCGTACGAAGCGATCGTGATCCTCGCGAACGGCCAGACCTATGGCGGCGGGGGCATCTACAACCTCTACTCCACCGTGGCGGCCGATTATCTGTTCGTGCACGAATTCGGGCACCACTTCGCCGCGCTCGCCGACGAGTACTACACCTCGCCCGTCGCCTATGCGCCGGTGCAGGAGGTCGTCGAGCCGTGGGAGCCGAACGTGACGGCGTTGCTCGACGCCGACGCGCTCAAGTGGCGCGACCTCGTGGCGCGCAGCACGCCGGTGCCGACGCCCTGGCCGAAAGCGGAATTCGAGTCCTTCCAGCGCGATACGCAGGCGCGGCGCAAGCAGATCCGCGCGGAGCGCCGGCCCGAGAGCGAAATGGACGCGCTTTTCCGCGAGGAGCAGGCTCATTCGACTCGACTGTTCGCACGTGAACGCCACCGCACCGCTGTCGGGGCTTTCCAGGGCGCCAACTACGATGCCCAGGCCTATTACCGGCCGCAGCTCGACTGCATCATGTTCACGCGCAACCCGGTGCCGTTCTGCCGTGTCTGCGAAGCGGCGCTGGAGCGCGTGATCGATTCGTACGTCGTCGCGGGTGGCGACACACGCCCCCAGGCCGGGGAGCGGCCGCGCTAGCGTCCCCCACGGCGGCCCACTTCAGCGTCGTGCGCGACGCAGAACGAAAACCCGCCTCACCAAGTACGTATTCCCGCCGGGGGCAGTCGGGCTTCTCATTGCGTCACCGATCGGAGATCGCTGGAGGACACATGTTCGGCACCCGTCGCGCCCTGATTCCCGTCGCAATCGCCCTTGCCTGCTTCGCCACCGCCGCGAGCGCCGACGTGCTGTACACCGCGTCGATGGACGGCGCGCAGAACTTGCCCGAGCCGGTGAAGACCGACGCCACGGGCGCGGTCCAGTTCGCGGTCAGCGCGGACGGCAAGAGCGTCGCGTACAAAGTCACCGTGAGCCATCTGAACAATGCGTCGGCGGCCGACCTGCACCTCGGGCAGCCATCCCAGAACGGCCCGCTCGTCGCGAAGCTTTTCCCGAACGGCACGACCGCGAAGAAGGGCGAATACTCCGGTGTGCTCGCGGAGGGCACGCTCACCGGCGCGGACCTCATCGGCCCGCTGACCGGCGCGACGCTGGCGGACCTCGTGGAGGAACTGAAGGTCGGCAACGTCTACGTCAACGTGCACACGAACGACGGCACCGACCCACCGAATTCCGGCCCCGGCGACTATCGGCTCGGCGAGATCCGCGGCCAGTTGAAATGACGACTTGCCGGCCTGAGCCGGCTTGCCAGCGGCCCTGACCCAGGGCCCAGACGCCACCCCTCTCCCGCGTACGCGGGAGGGGGCGTGGTCACAGTCGGAAAACCCGCCGCGCGTTCCCTGCGAGGAAGAGCGATTCCACCTCCGCGCCGAGTTCCAGTGCGGGCAGCGCCTCGAGCGCCCTGGCCGGCGGCACCATCGGCCAGTTGCTGCCGAACAGCACCTTCTCGCGGCCGTGCCCACGCAGGTACTCGACCAGCGCGCGGGGATACCGCGCGATCGTGTACGCCGAGGTGTCGATGTGGACGTTCGCGTGCTTGGTGGCGACCGCGATCATCTCGTCGGTCCACGGGTAGCCGATGTGGCCGCCGACGATCACGAGTTCGGGGAAGTCGATCGCGACCTGGTCGACGTAGGGAATCGGCCGCCCGAACTCCGACGGCATCAGCGGCCCCGTGTGGCCGACCTGCGTGCAGAACGGGACGCCGAGTTCACAGCATTCGGCGTACACCGGATAGAAGCGCGCGTGCGTCGGCGGCAGTTCCCAGAGCCACGGCAGCACCCGCACGGCCCGGAAGCCCAGTTCGCGCACGCAGCGGCGCAGTTCGCGGACGGCGTCCCGGGGACGCGAGATGTCGAGCGAGCCGACGCCCACGAGACGATCGGGCGCCTGGCGCACGAACGAGGCGACCTCGTCGTTCGAGATCAGGGCGCCGCGCGGACCGACCCACGCGCTGATCAGGCTGAGTGAAACCCCGCCGGCGTCCATTGCCTCGAGCGTGACCCCCACCGGCCACTGCGTCGCGGCCGCGAGCGCGGGCCCGCCGAGGCTCCGCGTCCAGCGACGCAGCGACTCGAACATGGGGTCGTTCAGGTGGCGCGGCGTGGGATGCTGCGCCCACGCGTCGATGACGGTGCGTCCCAGCGCGGT
>JAJTCR010000467.1 GCA_021325695.1 Steroidobacteraceae bacterium
GCGGCGCCGGCTGCGGTGACGGCCTGCGCGGCTCGCGTCGTGGCCCGCGTCCGCCATCACGCGCCGCGCGCGGCCCGCCGCGGCCGCGGTCGCCGCCGCGTCCGCCGCTGCCGTGTCGCGGGGCGCCGCCGGGGCCGTGGCGCCGGCGCTCGTGCCTCGGTACCGTGATTTCCGCGAGCAGTTCCTGCGCCACGCCCGCGACGGGGATCTTGCGCCCGATGTAATCCTCGATGTCCGGCAGCGACTGCACGAAGTCCTCGCAACCGAGACTGATCGCATCGCCCTCGGCGCCGGCGCGTGCGGTGCGGCCGATCCGGTGCACGTAGTCCGCGGGGTCCTGCGGCAGGTCGTAGTTGAAGACGTGGCTGACGTCGGGGATGTGCAGGCCGCGCGAGGCCACGTCCGTGCCGATCAGGATCGCGAGGTCGCCGCTCAGGAAGTCGCGGATCATGCGCAACCGCTTGCTCTGCGGCACGTCGCCGGAGATCGCCTCGGCGTTGAAGCCGTTGGCCTTGAGCATCGACTCGAGTTCGTCCGCGCCGCGCCGCGTGTTGACGAACACCATCGTCCGGTGCGGATCCATCTGCCGCAGCAGGCCCACGAGCAGTCGCGGCTTCTCGTCCATCGAGGGGTAGTAGATGACTTGCCGGACCTGGTCGACCGTCATCTTGTCGGGCTCGATCCGGACCAGCTCGGGGTCGTTCATGTGCTCGAACGCGAGTTCGAGCACGCGTTGCGCCAGCGTCGCGGAAAACAGCAGGTTCAGCCGCTGGTCGGGCGGTGGCAGCCGGCGCAGGATGTAGCGGATGTCGGTGATGAAGCCGAGGTCGAACATGCGATCGGCCTCGTCGAGCACCACGACCTGGATCGAGCGCAGGTCGAACACGCGCTGCTTGTAGAAGTCGATCAGGCGGCCCGGCGTGCCGATCAGGACGTCGACGCCCTGCTCGAGGTGGCGCCGCTGCTTGTCGTAGTCGACGCCACCGAACGCGAGCCCCAGCGTGAGTCCCGTGTACTGGCCGAGGATCTCGGCGTCCTTGTGAATCTGCACCGCGAGCTCGCGCGTCGGCGCAATGATCAGCGCGCGCGGGTGGTTGCCCTGGCGGCCGGCGGGAGCGTCTTCGCGCAACAGCTTCGAGTACAGCGCGACCAGGAAGGCCGCGGTCTTGCCGGTGCCGGTCTGGGCCTGGCCCGCGATGTCGAAGCCGGCGAGCGCGCGCGGCAGCGTCTGGGCCTGGATCGGCGTGCAGCGCTCGAAGCCGGCATCGGCGATGCCACGGGCGAGCGCCTCGGGCAGGTGCAGTTGCGTGAAGGAAATTTCGCTGAGGTGTGTGTCTGACATCGGTCCGGATTGGCCGGGGCGGCCTTGCAAATTGGGGAAAAGCGGGTTCAAATATCCGGAATCGCGGATCCATCCGCTCCCGCCAGATAAGTTCGCCGGCCGATCGGGCCTGATTCCCGGTCCCCCCTGCCTGGCGATCGGGCGCCAGCAACGGAATTCCTTTCGAACCCGATTCAACGTCCAGCAATCCCGATAGTTTGCACTACGCGGAACCCGCCGTCACCCGATCCCCGGGGACGCCAACCACTTTCCGACCGAAGAAACACCCGTGCCCAAATATTTCCTTACGCCAGCGGAGGTAATCTCTGGTGAGCCAGCAGATCGTCCACGTGTCCGACTCGAGCTTCGAGCAGGACGTGCTCAAGTCGAACGTTCCCGTCCTTCTGGACTTCTGGGCTGAGTGGTGCGGACCATGCAAGATGATCGCACCGATACTGGACCAGATAGCAACGGAGTACGCGGGGAGGGTGGTCGTCGCGAAGATGAACGTGGACGAGAACCCCAAAACCCCAATGAAGTTCAACGTCCGCGGCATTCCGACGCTGATTCTTTTCAAGAACGGCCAGGCCGAAGGCCAGAAGATCGGCGCGGTCCGCAAGGTCGACGTCGCGGCTTTTCTGGACAGCAACCTGTGAGAGGCTACCTGGGCAACCAGGGGCGGAACCGCCCCGGTAAACGCGGTCGCGGGGGCGGTGGTCCCGACGGCAACCGCGGCCCACGCCAGGACGAGCTGCCGCCCGACGATTTCCTCGACGGCGACGACCTCGACGTCATCAGCCCGGCCGAGCTCGACGCCAGCCGGCGCTCGATGAACCTGAGCGAGCTCAAGCACAAGCCCATTCCGCAGCTGCTTACGCTCGCCCAGCAGATGGGACTCGAGAACCTTGCCCGCTCGCGCAAGCAGGACATCATCTTCTCGATCCTGAAGGCGCACGCCCGCAACGGCGAGAGCATCTACGGCGACGGCGTGCTCGAGATCCTGCAGGACGGCTTCGGCTTCCTGCGTTCGCCCGAAGGCTCCTACCTCGCGGGGCCGGACGACATCTACATCAGCCCGTCGCAGATCCGGCGCTTCAATTTGCGCACCGGCGACACGATTTCGGGCCTGATCCGCCAAGGTGCTGTTCGAGAACCTCACGCCGCTGCACCCGACCCGGCGCTTCAAGCTCGAGCGCGGCACGGGCAGCACCGAGGACCTCACCGCGCGCATGATCGACCTGATCGCGCCGCTCGGTAAGGGCCAGCGCGGCCTGATCGTCTCGCCGCCGAAGGCCGGCAAGACCATGCTGCTGCAGAACATCGCCAACTCGATCACGGGCAACCACCCCGAGGTGTACCTGATCGTGCTGCTGATCGACGAGCGGCCCGAGGAAGTCACCGAGATGACGCGCACCGTGCGCGGCGAGGTGGTGTCCTCGACGTTCGACGAGCCGGCGAGCCGCCACGTGCAGGTCGCCGAGATGGTGATCGAGAAGGCCAAGCGCCTGGTCGAGCACAAGAAGGACGTCGTGATCCTGCTCGATTCGATCACCCGGCTGGCGCGCGCCTACAACACCG
>JAJTCR010000468.1 GCA_021325695.1 Steroidobacteraceae bacterium
GGGGCGTCCCCTGCTCAACAACCCCGACCCTCGCGGCACGCTCGCACGGCTGTTTGCGCTGCGCGCGCCGCTCTACGCGGAGGTTGCGGAACTGACGGTCGACACCGACGGACGCAAGGTCCGGACGGTGGTCGAGCAGATTTGCCGCCACCTGGGCGTATCAGGGACCGTCGCATGAGCCTTGCACCCGACGTGCTGCACATCGAGCTCGGCGAGCGCAGCTACCCGATCGTGATCGGTGGCGCGCTGCTCGCGGACGCCGAGCTGGTCACGCGCCACGTCGCGGCGCGGGACGTGCTGGTCGTGACCAATTCCACCGTCGGCCCGTTGTACCTCGAACAGTTCACGGCGAGCCTGCCCGGCAAGCGCGTCCACGCGATCGCACTGCCGGACGGCGAGCAGCACAAGAGCCTGGAGGTGCTCGGCCGGGTGTTCGACGCACTGGTCGGCGCGCGCCTCAATCGTGACGGCTGCGTCATCGCGCTCGGGGGCGGCGTGGTCGGCGACGTCGCGGGATTCGCGGCCGCCTGCTACCAGCGGGGCGTCGACTTCGTGCAGGTGCCGACGACGCTGCTGGCGCAGGTCGACTCCTCCGTCGGCGGCAAGACGGGTGTAAACCACCCGGGCGGCAAGAACCTGATCGGAGCGTTTCACCAGCCCCGCGCGGTGCTGGCCGACCTCGAGACGTTGCGGTCGCTGCCGCCGCGCGAACTCATCAAGTACGGACTGATCGACGACGCCGGCTTTCTCGAGTGGATCGAGCGCCACGTCGAGTCGCTCGCAGCGCTCGACACGGCGGCGCTCGTCCACGCGGTGCGCCGCTCCTGCGAGATCAAGGCGCGCATCGTGGCGGCGGACGAGCGCGAGCTCGGACAGCGCGCGCTGCTCAATTTCGGCCACACGTTCGGCCACGCGATCGAGACGGCGGCCGGGTACGGCGAGTGGCTGCACGGCGAAGCGGTCGCGATGGGCATGCTGCTCGCGGCGGACATGTCGCGACACCTCGGCTGGCTCGCAGACGCCGACGTCCAGCGCGTCCACGACCTGTTGCGACGTGCGGGACTGCCGACGACCGCTCCGGCGATCGGCGCGGCCAGGGCACTCGAACTGATGGGCATGGACAAGAAAGTGCTGCAAGGCCGTATCCGCCTGGTCTTGCTGCGCCGGCCCGGCGAAGCCGTGATCACGGGCGATTACCCGGCGGATGCGTTGCAGCGTACGCTGCAGCGCCATTTCGAGGGAGGAGCCGCATGACGTCGCGCTGGCAGGCGCCGAGCATCGACGACGACGAGAAGCTGCTCGCGCCGTACGCCCAGCGCGCCTCGGCGTCGCGCGGGCGCCGCGTGCCTGAGCCGCCGCCGCGCCATCGGACCGAATACCAGCGCGACCGCGACCGGATCGTGCATTCGACCGCGTTCCGGCGCCTGGTCTACAAGACGCAGGTGTTCGTCAACCACGAGGGCGACCTCTACCGCACCCGGCTCACCCATTCGCTCGAAGTCGCGCAGATCGCGCGCAGCGTCGCCCGGGCGCTCGCGCTCAACGAGTCGCTGGCCGAGGCGGTCTGCCTCGCGCACGATCTCGGCCACACTCCTTTCGGTCACGCCGGGCAGGATGCGCTCAACGACTGCATGCGCGACTACGGCGGCTTCGAGCACAACCTGCAGTCGCTGCGTGTCGTCGACGAACTCGAAGAGCGGTACGCGGAATTCGCAGGCCTGAACCTGACCTTCGAGGTCCGCGAAGGCATCCTCAAGCATTGCTCGGCGGCGAACGCGCGCAAGCTCGGCGACCTCGGCGAGCGGTTCCTGCAGCGCCGGCAACCCGGACTCGAGGCGCAGCTCGCGAACCTCGCCGACGAGATCGCCTACAACAACCACGACGTCGACGACGGCATCCGTGCCGGACTCATCACGATCGACGAGCTGGCCGGCTGCAGCATGTTCGGCCGGCAGTACGAGTCGGTGCGCTCGCAGTACCCGCAGCTCAACGGTCGTCGCCTCGTGCACGAAGTGGTCCGGCGCATGATCGATTACGCGGTCAACGACCTCGTCGACGCCTCGGCCGAGGCGCTCACGGCCGCGGCGCCCGGCGACGTCGAGGCCGTGCGCTCGCGCGCCCTGCCACTGCTCACGTTCAGCGAGACGGTGCGCGCCGAGCACCTCGAACTCAAGCAGTACCTCCGCGAGCACCTCTACCGGCACTACCGCGTGCTGCGCATGACGACCAAAGCCAGGCGGGTCGTGCGCGAGCTGTTCGACGCGATGCTGGAGGACGTCGACCTGATGCCGACCGAACACCAGGAGGTCGCGCACCGGCTCGAGGCGTCCGATGGGCAGGCCGGCCGCGCGCGCGCCGTGGCCGACTACATCGCCGGCATGACCGACCGGTTCGCGATCCTCGAGCACCGGCGGCTGTTCGAGCCCGGCGAAAGAACCTGAGGAACCGGCCAGTGGCTGGTGGCCGGCACCCAGCAGGAAGCCGACTGCGTGGTCGCACGACCGAAGCCGCTGCTGCTGGACACTGAACACCGAACACTGAACACTTCTCCCGTGTCTTCCCGCCGCTTCAAGCAGGTCGACGTCTTCACGGCCACGCCTTACCAGGGCAACCCGGTCGCCGTGGTGCTCGACGCCGAGGGGCTCGACACCGCGACGATGCAGCGTTTCACCGACTGGACCAACCTCTCGGAAGCGACGTTCCTGCTGCCGCCCACGCGCGCGGACGCCGATTACCGGCTGCGGATCTTCTGTCCCGGCCGCGAGCTGCCGTTCGCGGGACACCCGACACTCGGCAGCTGTCACGCATGGCTCGAGGCGGGCGGCCGGCCCCACGGCCGCGACATCGTGCAGGAATGCGATGCGGGTTTGGTGCGCATCCGCCGGGACGGCGCGCGTCTCGCCTTCGCGGCACCGCCGCGCCTGCGCAGCGGACCGCTGCCGGACGCCGACGTCGAGCGGCTTGCACGTGGACTCGGGGTCCACCGCGTCGACATCGTCGCCCATGCGTCTGTCGTTGCGGCCCGACCGAGCCGCGCTCGACGGCTCGTTCGTCGGCGTCGTCGCACCTCACCCGGCCGGCGCGGAGTGCGATTTCGAAGTCCGCGCCTTCTTCCCCGGTCAGGCCGGACTGATCGAGGATCCTGTCACGGGCAGCCTCAATGCCGCGTTGGGGCAATGGCTGATCGAAGCAGGCCTCGCACCCGAGCGCTACGTGGCCGGCCAGGGGACGGCATTGGGGCGCGCCGGCCGCATCCACGTGGAGCGCGACGGCGCCGGCGACACGTGGCTCGGCGGCGCATCGACGACCTGCATCGAAGGCCGGGTGACCCTGTAGATACCCCTATCTGCCGGGTCCGATCCGGGCCGACCCGTCGGTTATCATTCGCGGCTCGCTTCCATCCGGGCGCCGCTCATGCCGTACGTTCCCAAGTCGATCCCCGATCGC
>JAJTCR010000039.1 GCA_021325695.1 Steroidobacteraceae bacterium
TGTGCCGTGCCGCGCTGGATCACGTCCGACATCATGTCCGTCATCACGAAGGCGTTGGCGGCCGTGATCGCCTGCGGTGCGCGACGCTCCGGCGGGACCGCGCCCGTCGAGTCGTGTCGCGTCGACGACGGCCCGGTATCCGCGGGCGGCAGCGCCGTCGTGCGCACGTCGTCATCGGTGGCCATGACGTCCTCGGCGCCGTCGGTGGACGGGTCGCCGGCCGCGAGCGGGTCCGACGTCGTCACCGATGGCGGTTCGCACGTGGGGCAGGCCAGCGGTGGTTGTGCCTTGAATACTTCGCGGCCGGCGACGTCGCGGACCGATTCGATGAAATAAGGGGTGACGCGCGCACCGCCGTTCGCGAACACGGCAAACCCCCGTGCCATGTCGAGCGGGGTGACTTGCCCCGTGCCGAGCGCGAGCGTCAGGTTTGCCGGCAATGCCGCGGGTGAAAAACCGAAGTTCGCGATGTGGCGCGTCACGAAGCCGACGCCGGCGCCACGCAGCAGGCGGATCGAGACCAGGTTGCGCGACCGCACCAGTCCCTCGCGCATCGGCGTCGGCCCGTAGAACTTGCGCGTCATGTTCTGCGGACGCCATTCCTCGTCACCCTCGGCGCCGCCGCCGCCGGGCATCACGATCGGCGCGTCGTTGACGAGCGTGGCCGGCGTGAAGCCGCGTTCGAGCGCGGCCGAATACAGGAAGGGCTTGAATGCCGAGCCCGGTTGACGCTGTGCCTGCGTGACGCGGTTGTATTTGCTCGAACCGAAGTCGAAGCCGCCGACGAGCGCGACGACCGCGCCGTCGATCGGGTCGAGTGCCACGAGCGCACCCGCGACCGCCGGCAGTTGGCCCAGCCGGAACAGGCCCTCCGGCAGCGGCTCGAGATACACGACGTCGCCGACGGCGAGCACGTCTTCGGCCCCCTTCGGCGCAGGGCCCAGGCCGTCACGTTCCAGCGCCGGCCGTGCCCACGAGATCGCGTCCCAGTCGAGGGGAAGCGACACGCCGTTGCGCCGGATCACCGTGGCGTCGCGCTCGCCGACGCGCGTGACGATGGCGGTCACCAGGCTGCCGCGGTTGGGATTGCGCTTGAACGCGGCGCCGAGCGCGATCGCGTCGTCGAGTTTCGACGCATCGAGTCGCTCGAGCGGCCCGCGGTAGCCGTGACGTCGCTCGTACTCGAGGATCGTGCGCCAGGTCGCCGAGTTCGCGGCCTGCTGCAGCCGGCTGTCGAGCGTGGTGGTGACCGCGTAACCGCCGGTGAGAGCCTCGGGCCCATGCAGGCGCAGCATGTCCGCGCGCACCATCTCGGCGACGTACGGCGCCTCGAGCTCGATGATGGGTCCGTAGAGACGGTTTGCGATCGGCACCACGCTCGCCGCGTCGTGCGCGGCCCGGTCGATCTTGCCGAGCTCGAGCATGCGACGGAGTACGTACGCACGCCGCCCGCGCGCACGCTCGACGTTCGCGACCGGGTTGTCGACCGAGGGCGCGCGCGGCAGGCCCGCCAGCAGCGCAGCTTCGGCGAGACCCAGGTCGAGCACGTGCTTGTCGAAATACACCTCGGAGGCCGCGCCGATGCCGTACGCGCGCTGCCCGAGGAAGATCCGGTTCAGGTAGAGCGTCAGGATTTCCTGCTTGGTGAACTCCCGCTCGAGGCGCAGCGCGAGAAAGACTTCCTTGAGCTTGCGTCGCAGCGTCCGCTCGGACGTCAGCACCGTGTTGCGCGCGAGCTGCATCGTGATCGTGCCGCCGCCCTCGCGCAGTCCGCCGGCCGCGACGTTCGCCGCGAGCGCGCGCACGAGCCCCTGCCAGTCGACGCCCGGATGCTCGAAGAAACGATCGTCCTCGGCCGCCAGGAACGCATCGACGACGACGTCGGGAATGTCGTCCCACGCGACTGGAATGCGGCGCTGTTCGCCGATCTGCGCCATGAGCCTGCCATCGCGTGAGTAGATCCGCAGCGGCATCTGGGTCTTCACGGTACGCAGCGTCGCCGCGTTCGGAATCTCGGGCGCGAGGAACTGGAACGCACCTGCGAATCCCATCAGGACCAGCGCCGGCACCGAAAACAGCAGCGCCAGCAGCGTGGCGAGGAGTCTCTTCATCACGTCCAACCCGTTGCCAAAAATGCGACCCGTTCCTTGTCGGGACCCGACCCGCTGTGCATAGTAGCCGCCGACCAAGGGCTGAGCCGCCGCGAGGCGAAAGCGCAAAGCCATCGTCGACAGGGAGCATGCACGGGCCTGGTGCCGGCACGAACTCGAGCGCACTGAAGCGCCGATCGAGCTTCGTCCGTCCATCCCGTTCGAGCCCGCGACCCGACGACGGTTCCGCAACGCCCGGCCCTTGGTGGACCAGTGCCTGTTTTCATCGCAACGCCCGGAGGCGCGCTACGCGGATGGCGGTTTTTGTTAGCCCACTCACAATTCTATTGGGGTCGACCCTGATATATAGTGCGCCGGGGGCTTTGAAACCGCCACACAATCGCGGCGCAACCTCTTGAACTAGAAGGATCAACCGTGCTGTTCCAGCGCAGGTTTCGACCGGTCATAGGTCTCGACATCACGACCTCGTCGATCAAGCTGATCGAGCTGTCGAAGAGCGGCGACAGCTACCGCGTGGAGAGCTACGCGGCCGAGCCGTCGCCACCGAACGCGATCAACGAAAAGGCGATCGTCGATGCCCAGGCCGTCGGCGAGGCGGTGCGGCGCGCGGTCAAGCGGGCCGGCGCGCGCAGCAAGGAATGTGCGGTCGCCGTGAGCGGCGACGCCGCGATCACCAAGGTGATCCAGATGCCCCGCAACCTGCGCGAGAACGAACTCGAGTCGCAGGTCGAGATGCAGGCCGACCAGTACATCCCGTTCCCGATGGAGGAGGTCAGCTACGACTTCGAGGTCATCGGGCCGTCCGAAAAGGACCCCGAGATGCTCGACGTGCTGCTCGTGGCGACACGTTCCGAGAACGTCGAGCAGCGCCAGGCGGCCGTGCAGGCCGCCGGACTCGCTGCACGCATCGTCGACGTCGAGGCGTTCGCGCTCGAGAACGCCTGCCGACTGCTCACGCACCAGATGCCCGACGGCGGCATGGAACGCAACATCGCGGTGATCGACTTCGGCGCGAGCAGCACCACGTTCTCGGTGCTGCGCGACCTGAAGGTCACCTACACGCGCGATTTCTCCTTCGGTGGCCAGCAGCTCACCGAGGAAGTCATGCGCACCTACGGACTCAGCATGGAGGAGGCCGGTCGCGCCAAGAAGGAAGGCGGCCTGCCCGCCAACTACCAGGGCGAGGTGCTCGACCCGTTCATCGACGACATGTGCCAGCAGGTGAGCCGCTCGCTGCAGTTCTACCTGGCGGCCGGCGCCGGTCGCGAAGCGCCGGAGCAGATCCTGATCTGCGGCGGTTGCGCGAACATCCCCGGCGTGGCCGACGTGATCGCGAGCCGCGTGGGCATTCCCGCGGAGCGCGGCGACCCGCTCGGCCAGATGAAGATTTCGACCCGCGCACTGGCGCAGGGCGTGAAGAAGGACGCGACCGCGCTGCTGACCGCGTGCGGCCTGGCGCTCAGGAGCTTCGACTGACATGCCAAGAATCAACCTGCTGCCGTGGCGCGAGGCGGAGCGCAAGCGCAAGCGCCAGGAGTTCTTCCTTTCGCTCGGCGCGGCCATGGCCACGGCGGGCCTGGTCACCCTGATCGGTTACTGGCAGATGACCGCGGCGATCCAGCACCAGCAGGAACGCAACGACCTGCTGACGCGCGAGATCGCCGCGCTCGACAAGCAGATCGAGGAGATCAACGGGCTCGACGCGCAGAAGCGCAAGCTGCTCGCGCGCATGGAGATCATCGAGACGCTGCAGCGCAGCCGGCCCGAGATCGTCCACGTCTTCGACGAGGTCGTCCGCGTACTGCCCGAAGGCGTGTACCTGACCTACCTCAGGCAGACGGGAACGCGGTTCGAGGTGCGCGGCGTGGCGCAGTCGAGCACGCGCGTCTCCTCGTTCATGCGCAACATCGACGCGTCGGAATGGCTCGCGGACCCGACGCTGCAGATCGTCCAGACCCGTTCGCGCGACGCCGCGGTCGGCGCCGAGTTCACCCTGTTCGCCAACCAGCGCAAGCAGGTCGCGCCGGGTGAGGAGGAGCAGCAGCCGGCGAAGAGCAAGAAGGTGGCCTCGAAATGAAGAAGCTGCAGGCATTGCTCGATCAGCTGCGCGCCCTCGACCCGAACGACCCGGGCCGGTGGCCCTTCGGCGTCCGGCTCGGCACGGCCCTGCTGCTGTTCGTCGTCGTGGCCGCCGGCGCGTATTACTTCTTCGTCTGGAAGTCGGAGGAGCACGGCCGCCCGAAGCTGCTCGAGGCGCGCGCCAAGGAAACCGAGCTCATGTCGGAGCTGCAGACCAAGGCCAGGCGCGCGGCCAACCTCGACGCCTATCGCGCCCAGCTCGCCGAAATGGAGAAATCGTTCGGCGCCATGCTGCGACAGCTGCCGAACAAGACCGAGGTGCCGAACCTGCTGGTCGACATCTCGCAGACGGGCCTCGCGGCCGGCCTCGAGGAAAAACTGTTCCAGCCGCAAGGCGAGAACAAGCGTGACTTCTACGCGGAACTGCCGATCGCCATCCGGCTGACCGGGGACTACCACGAGATGGGCAAGTTCGCGAGCGGCATCGCGGCGCTGCCGCGCATCGTGACCTTGCACGACATCGAGATCACCCCGGCAGGCCGCGGCAACCGCGACATCGTCGCGAATTCAGGCGACCTCGTCCTCAACGTCAAGGCCAAGACATACCGCTACCTCGAGGACGAGGAGCAGCCGGCGGCGGACAAAGGCAAGAAGGACCGCAAGGGCAAGAAGAAGCCCGCGGCGAGTGGTGAGGCATGAACAAGAGGCACCCCGTCAGGCACCGCGGCGGCGAGTGGACGCGCGTCGCGCTGCTCGCGTGCACGCTGGCGCTGCTCGGCGGCTGCGGCGACGACCTCGACGAGCTGCAGGCGCAGGTCGACGAGATCAAGTCCGCCCCCGGCACGGGCATCGAGCCGTTGCCGGAGGTCAAGCCGTACGAGACGTTCGACTACGCAGCCTACGAGGAGCGATCTCCGTTCGAACCCGGCATGGCGCCGACGGCCAATGCGCCGAACGCGATCCGCCCCGACCAGAACCGTTCGCGGGAGTTCCTCGAGCAGTTCTCGCTCGACACGCTGCGCATGGTCGGCACCGTCAAGCTGCACGGCCGCTTCTTCGGCCTGGTGCAGACCCGCGACGGTCTCGTGCACCGGGTATTGCCCGGCAACCACATGGGACAGGCCGATGGCCGGGTTACGACCATCGAAGAAGGCAAGATCTCGCTCATCGAGATCGTTCCGGACGGCATGGGCGGCTTCATCGAACGCCCGGCCGCACTCGCGCTGAGCGAATGATCTGCAAGGGAGACTCGAGAATGACCGCTGCATCGTCACACGTGAGCCATCGCCGCCCGGAACCCGGTCGCCACCGGCGATTCCGTCCCGCGGCGCTCGTCGCGTTGGCCGGGGCGCTCGTGTTCGCCGCGCAGGCAGCCCTCGCGCAGGCGGCCACCACGCTCACGAAGGTCGAGCTGCAGCCGCAGCCCGGCGAGCAACTCGAGGTCAAGCTCGTGCTCGACGGCCCCGCGCCGCAGCCGGTGGCCTTCACGATCGACAACCCCGCGCGTCTTGCGGTGGACCTGCCGGGCACGTCCGTCGGACTCGAGTCGCGTCGCATCGACGTCAATGCGGGCGGCGTCGACACCATCGTCGCGGCGGAGGCCAACGGCAAGACGCGCGTGGTGTTCAACCTCGACTCGCTGCAGCCCTACCAGACCCGCACCGAAGGCAACAACGTATTCGTGACGCTCGGGCGCGGCCCGGCCGGCAGTGCGGCCCCGACGGTCGCCACGACGGGCCCCGGCGCGGCACCGACGGACGTCTCGTCCGGTGACATGTCGATCGAAAAAGTGGACTTCCGCCGTGGCACCGACGGTTCCGGCCGCATCCTCGTCCGCACCAGCGACCCGCGGGTGCAGGCGAGCCTGAAGCAGGAAGGCGGACGTCTCGTGGTGGACTTCCCGCGCACCGGCGTCGCGCCAGAGGCTGCCCGACGCTACGACGTGGTCGACTTCGCCACGCCAGTCAGCACGTTCGACGTCACCCGCACCCCGACCGGCGCACGCATCGTCGTCGGCGCGACCGGCGACTACGAGCAGCTCGCCTACCAGAGCGACCGCGACTACGTGCTCGAGGTGCGGCCGAAGCCGAAGCAGGCGGTCGTCGACCCGACCCGGAAGGAGTACAAGGGCGAGCGGCTCACGCTCAACTTCCAGGACATCGAGACGCGCGCGGTGCTGCAGCTGCTCGCGGAGACGAGCGGCCAGAACATCGTCGTCAGCGACACGGTCGCGGGCAACGTCACGCTGCGCCTGCAGAACGTGCCCTGGGACCAGGCGCTCGACATCGTCCTGCGCACCAAGGGCCTCGACAAGCGACAGGAAGGCAACGTCATCTACGTCGCACCGGCCGAGGAACTCGCTGCGCGTGAAAAGCAGCAGCTCGAATCGCGCAAGGCGCTGACCGAACTCTCGCCGGTTCGCACCGAGTACCTGCAGGTCAACTACGCCAAGGCCTCCGATCTCGCGGGCCTGATCCAGCAGGGCAAGAGCTCGCTGCTCTCCGAGCGCGGCAGCGTCGCGATCGACGAACGGACCAACACGCTGCTGCTGCAGGACACGGCCGAACGCCTCGCCGATATCCGCCGCCTCGTGCAGACACTCGACATCCCGGTGAGGCAGGTGCTGATCGAAGCCCGCATCGTCATCGTCAACGACGACTTCAGCCGCGAGCTCGGCATGCGCTTCGGCGGCGCGATCGTCGGCGACTACGGCTCGGCCAACAACGGTCTCGCGTACCTCGGCTCTGCCGGCCTCGACACTGTGCCAGGGGAGTCCGGTCCGATCATCAGCCCGAGCCCTCCGGGCGGCGCCGGCATCAGCGGCGACGACGTGCAGACACCGACCGTCAACGACCGCTACATGGTCAACCTGCCGATCGCGAACCCGGCCGGCCGTCTCGCGCTGACGCTGCTCGACAAGGACTACGTGGTCGACCTCGAGATCACGGCGGCACAGCGCGAGGGTCGCGGCGAGGTCGTCTCGGCCCCGCGCGTGATCACCGCCAACGGCAAGGAAGCGATCATCGAGCAGGGCACCGAGATCCCGTACCAGGAGTCGGCCTCGAGCGGCGCCACCACGACGCAGTTCAAGAAGGCCGTGCTCTCGCTCAAGGTGACGCCGCAGATCACGCCGGACGACCGCGTGATCCTGGACCTCACCGTGTCGAAGGACAGCGTCGGCCAGAACGTCGCGAGCGCGACCGGTGGTTCGGTGCCGAGCATCGACACGCGCGAGATCACCACGCAGGTGCTCGTCAATGACGGCCAGACGGTCGTCCTGGGCGGCATCCTGGAAACCGAGAAGCGCGACTCCGTCAACAAGGTGCCGTTCCTCGGCGACATCCCGGGCCTCGGCATCTTCTTCCGCAGCAAGAGCCGGACGGACAACAAGGACGAGCTGCTGATCTTCGTCACGCCGAAGATCCTGCGCGAGGGCGCCGAGATCTACTGACGCCCGCCCGCACCGGTGCGAGAATGAGCGGCCGCAGCGATCCTGCGGCCGCTTTTCGTCTGGACTGCACCACCGCCGCGGATGCGATGCGCATGAAGGTCTTCCTGGTGGGCCCGATGGGGTCCGGCAAGAGCGCCGTGGGACGGCAACTGGCGCGGCGCCTCGGCCTGGAGTTCGTCGACAGCGACGACGAGATCGCGACCCGCACCGGCGTGGACATTCCCTACATCTTCGAGCGCGAAGGGGAGGCGGGCTTTCGCCACCGCGAAGCCGAGGTGATCGACGAGCTCACGCGGCGTGAAAACGTGCTGGTCGCGACGGGCGGCGGCGCGGTGCTCGACCCGGCCAGCCGCACCCGTCTGCGCGAACGAGGGCACGTCGTGTACCTACGGACCTCGGTGGACCAGCAACTCGCCCGCACGCGCCGCGGTGAGGGACGTCCCCTGCTCAACAATCCCGACCCTCGCAGCACGCTCGCACGGCTGTTTGCGCTGCGCGCGCCCCTCTACGCGGAGGTTGCGGAACTGACCGTCGACACC
>JAJTCR010000469.1 GCA_021325695.1 Steroidobacteraceae bacterium
CTCGTGGATCGGCTCGCGCCGAGGAAATCGTGCAGGATGTATCGGATCCGATCCGACCGGGGGTCGCTGGAGATTTCCTCGTAGGTAGCCGTGATTTCGGGCGAGCCGATCGTGCCCGTAAATTTGACGCAGACACCCTCGGGCTGCCAGTGCACTTTGTGCGGCATATCGCACGACTCTCAGCCGAGCCCCGCAGCCGCGAAAGCAGACCATCGACTGCCGGGGTGTCGGTGGGCGCTTAACAGACACTGCCGCATGGCGCACGGTAGGTCATGCCCGACAGCGCAGTCCGCCACCTTGCACTTCGCGCGGGTGCGGCCGCCGCTCGGCAGTCCCGCCGGCATTCACGACGATGACGCCACGCCAGGGAGGGCGCACGGTGCGCGCATCAACCGAAACGCTGGTCCTCGGGATCGGCAACACGCAATTCGGCGACGACGGTGCAGGAGTGCATGCGTTGCGGCGAGTCGAGAGCCTGCTCGGCGGCGCCGACGGCGTCCAGTTCCTCGACGGCAGCGCGCTCACGGCGGCGCTGCTGCCGACGCTCGAACGCTTCGAGCGCTGGATCGTGCTCGATGCCTCGAACCTGCAACGGGCGCCCGGGACGATCGAAACCTTCGAGGGCCCCGAGATGGACGAATTCCTCGTCCGGCCCCGTCGGACGGCGCACGAGACCGGTCTTGCGGACATCGTCACCGGACTGCGCCAAGGCGGCAAGTTGCCGGCGCGACGCGCGCTCGTCGCGATCCAGCCCGATCGCATCGAGTCCGCGCCGAGCCTGTCACGGCGGGTGACGGCAATGCTCGACGAGGCGGCGGTCGCCGCCATCAGCTTCATATGCCATTGGGACGCCGAAGCCGCGGTACCGGCCTGACTCAGCGGACGCTGCGGTAGATTGCCCGACGCCCGGGCGGTGCCAGCACGAACTGCCAGAGGTGGTTGCGCCCGGCCCGGAAACTCGCGATCGACGCGCCGAGGTAGTAGTGCCAGAGCCGGTGGAACTCGGCACCATACCGGGGTTCCAGCCGCGGCCAGGCAGCGTCGAAGTTCTCGCGCCAGGCCTCCAGGGTGCGCACGTAGTCGAGCCCGAAGTTGTGCAGGTCCGCGATCACGAAGCGCGGCGCCGCCGCCGCGACGAGGTCGTCGAGCCGCGGGATCGCCGAGTTCGGGAAGATGTAACGCTCCATCCAGGGGTCCGGCGTCCGCAGCCCGGTCTGGGTGCCGATCGTGTGCAGCAGGAACAGCCCCTCGCTGTCGAGGCACCGCCGGGCGACGTCGAAGTACGTCGCGTGGTTGCGGAAGCCGACGTGTTCGAACATGCCGATCGAGAAGATGCGGTCGAATGGTTCATCGAGGCTGCGGTAGTCCGCCAGGCGGATCTCGATCGGGAGGTCGCCGCACAGGCGCCGAGCCGTCTCGGCCTGTTCGGTGGACACGGTGACGCCGACACCGCGTACGCCGTAACGCTCCGCCGCGAACTTGAGTGCTTCACCCCAGCCGCAGCCGATGTCGAGCACGCGCATGCCGGGTGCCAGCTGCAGCTTGCGACAGACGAGGTCGAGTTTTGCCAGTTGCGCGGCGTCGAGGTCACGCGCCTCGGCCCAATAGGCGCAGCTGTAGACGAGACGCGCGCCCAGCATCGCCGAAAACAGGTCGTCGCCGAGGTCGTAGTGGCGTCGACCCACGGCCCAGCCGCCGGCGCCGTTCTGCACGTTCCAGAGCCGATGGCGCGCGGCGAGCACGCGTCGCAGCTTGCGACCCGACCGGCGATCCGCACCGTGAAGTATCAGCCGTTCGAGACAGCCGGGCAGGTCGTCCGTGTCCCACCAGCCGTCGACGTAGGCGTCGCCAAACCCCAGCGATCCCTGCGCGAGCGTGCGAGCGAACATTCGCGAATCGACGACACGAATGTCCCAGGGCGCCGTGCCGTCGAGCGCAACGCCACTGCCTGCGAGCAAACGCTCGATGCGCGCGCGAAGTGCGCGCGTCGCCGCGGGAAGCAAGCGCGGGCCCCGGCGTTCGTCCAGGCCGGGTCGCGTCGCATCGACCTCCTGCATAGTGGGGCCCTCCACCACGATCGAAGATCGCCCACGCCCGTCGAAGTACGGGCTGGAGCGTGACGCCCATGGAGCATAGCGCCACATTTCAGGATTGAAATACCTGCGTAGGACGAGCGCTCTATGAAGGCGCTGATGGTTCGACCACCCGCACGTGTTCTTAAGGCGTTCGAGGATCCAGTGCTGACCGAATTCGTCGACGGCTCCATGCGGTCTGGGAGATCGACCTTGCCGGAGCCACACGCCGCAGTGTCGAGGCACCGCGACGGCGGCGGCTGGTCGCCACGGTGCACTTGCCCCTCGCGTAGGCGCATCGGCGCTCCGGTGTCGGTCCATCGGCGCTCCGGTGTCGGTCCAGAACTACGGCAACCAGGTTCACCGCCGCCGTATGATCGCGGTGTGAAGCGCATCGACCCCACGACGGAGCAGGGTTCAACGTCTGCGGCGGCACGCCGGCTCGCTCTGTGGCTGCTGGACAAGGGAGTCGCCGGTGCCGGCCCGCTGGCGGGCGCACGGGAACTGGCCGCGGAATACCTGGCCGATGCGCGTTACCAGAGCAACGACGAACGAGTCGACGCCCTGATCGAGCGCGAGACGATCAAGAACTTCACGACCGGCTTCGTCACCGGGGTCGGCGGCGCCATCACGCTGCCGGTGTCCATCCCGTCGGCGCTCGCGGCGTCGTGGGTCATCCAGGCCCGCATGGCGGGCGCCATTGCCCACGTGTACGGCCACGATCTCGGCTCGAGTCGCACGCGGACGACCGTCCTGATGAGCCTCGCCGGCGACGTCGCGCGGGAGGCGATGAGTGATCTCGGAATCCCACTCGGTCCGAGGCTCACGCAACGTGCGGTCGACCAGATCCCCGGTCGCGCGCTGGTCGAAATCAACAAGCGTATCGGCCTGCGGCTGCTCGCCCGCGCCGGCGAGCGCAGCGTGGCTGGTTTTTCGAGATTCGTTCCAGTCGTCGGCGGGTTCGTGGGCGGCACGCTGGACGCTCTCGTCTGTCGCACGGTCGGGCGGACCGCGAAAAGCCTGCACCGTCGTGCCGAAGGCACCGTGGTCGAAGGAGTCGTGGTTCCAGCCGACCGTTGAGCGGTTGTCGCTCGATGGCGACTCTGCACAAACCGCAATCAATTGCGCGTTCGCCTCGATTCACCGCCGCCGCGATGTGCGGGCGGGGTGTGTCGCGAGCGGTGTGCATGAACCGAATTTCCCAGAATTGAGAAGCCGGCGCGGCGATTGGTCCAAATCGACCTGCACC
>JAJTCR010000470.1 GCA_021325695.1 Steroidobacteraceae bacterium
CCAGCTGCTCGCGACGGCGGGCGACGTCGAGCTGCTGCCACGGCCGCCGGTCGTGACCATCATGGGTCACGTCGACCACGGCAAGACCTCGCTGCTCGACTACATCCGGCGCAGCAAGGTCGCGGCGGGGGAGGCCGGGGGTATCACCCAGCACATCGGCGCGTACCAGGTGGAAACACCGAAGGGCCCGATCACGTTCATCGACACGCCAGGCCACGCCGCGTTCACCGCGATGCGGGCCCGCGGCGCCAACGTCACCGACATCGTGATCCTGGTCGTGGCGGCCGACGACGGCGTCATGCCGCAGACGGTCGAGGCGATCCAGCACGCGCGCGCGGCCGAAGTGCCGATCGTGGTCGCGGTCAACAAGGTCGACAAGCACGACGCCGACCCGGACCGCGTGCGCAACGACCTCGGCAAGCAGAACGTGATCCCGGAGGCCTGGGGCGGCGACGTGATGTTCGTCAACGTCTCGGCGAAGACGGGCGAGGGCATCGATTCGCTGCTCGAATCCGTGCTGCTGCAGGCCGAAGTGCTCGACCTCAAGTCGCCGACGGCCGGCCTCGCCGTGGGCGTGGTGCTCGAGTCGAGCATCGAGAAGGGCCGCGGCCCGGTGGCGACCGTGCTGGTCAAGCGGCGGGGCACGCTCAAGACCGGCGACCCGATCATTGCAGGCCAGGAGTTCGGACGTGTCCGCGCGTTGTTCGACGCGCTGGGCAAGCAGGTCCCGCAGGCGGGCCCGGCCGTGCCGGTGCAGGTTCTCGGGTTGTCCGACGCGCCCAACGCGGGCGACGACCTCATGGTCGTCGAGAGCGAGCGCAAGGCGCGCGAGGTCGCGTTGTACCGCCAGGGCAAGTACCGCGACGTGCGTCTCGCCGGCGCGGCGAAGAAGGTCGAGGACGTCTTCTCGCAGATGGGCGAGGCGGCCGGGCAGACCGTCAACGTCATCGTCAAGGCGGACGTGCAGGGCAGCGCCGAGGCGCTGCGCGACGCGCTGTCCAAGATCGGCACCGACGACGTGTCGGTCAAGGTCATCGCGAGCGGCGTCGGCGGCATCACCGAGTCCGACGTGTCGTTGGCGGCCGCTTCGCGCGCGCGCGTCATCGGCTTCAACGTCCGCGCCGACGGCGCGGCACGTACGGCGATGAAGGACCAGGGCGTCGAGGTGACCTACTACTCGATCATCTACGAGGCGCTCGACGACGTAGGTGCGCGAGGTGTTCCGCTCGAGCAAGTTCGGCACCGTCGCAGGCTGCCTCGTGACCGAAGGCTTCATCAAGCGCGGCAATCCCGTGCGCGTGCTGCGCGACAACGTGGTCATACACCAGGGCGAACTCGACTCGCTGCGTCGTTTCAAGGACGACGTGGGCGAAGTCCGGGCCGGCACCGAGTGCGGCATCGGCGTGGTCAAGTACAACGACATTCGCGTGGGCGACCAGATCGAGTGCTTCGCGCGTGTCGAAGTGGCGCGCACGGCCTGAGCGGGCCCGATGCCACGCGAGGTTCCACGCGCGCGACGGATCGCCGAACAGGTGCAGCGCACCTTGTCGCAGCTGCTGCTGCGCGAGGTGCGCGACCCGCGGCTCAAGCCGATGACCGTGACGCACGTGAAAGTCTCGCCGGACCTGACGCACGTCTGGGTCAAGTACACCTTGCTCGCGGGCGACTCGCACGACCCGCTGCAACGCGAGATCCTCGATGAAGCCGCGGGTTACCTGCGGGGTCCGCTCGGTCGCACGTTGCGGCTGCGGGTCGCCCCGCACCTGCACTTCGCGCCGGACGAGGAACTCGAGCGCGGCAACCGGCTCGAGGACCTGATCACGCGCGCGGTGCGCGAGGACCGCGAGAAGGGCACGCTGCCCGACGCCGAAGCGCATTACGACTCCGACGACGAGTCCAACGACGACGACGCAGTCGCCGACGATCGGCCGTGACCGCTGCGGCCACCGCGAACCCCGCGCGCAAGCGCTGGCGCGCGGTGGACGGGATCGTGCTGCTCGACAAGCCGCAGGGTCTTTCGTCGACGCAGGCGCTGCAGCGCGTACGCCGTGCGCTGCAGGCCGAGAAGGCCGGGCACGCCGGCACGCTCGACCCGATGGCGACCGGCATGCTGCCGCTGTGTTTCGGCCAGGCGACCAAGGCCTGCGGCGAGTTGCTCGGCCAGCGCAAGGCCTACCGTGCCACGATCCTGCTCGGCGCGTCGACCGACACGGGCGATGCGGAAGGCGACGTGGTGGAGCGGAGCGACATCCCGGCCGACCTGTCGCCTGAGGCGATCGAGGCCGCGTTGGCACGACTGCGCGGTGAGCAGTTGCAGGTGCCGCCGATGTATTCGGCGCTCAAGCGCGACGGTCGGCCGCTCTACGAGCTCGCCCGGCGTGGCGAGACCGTCGAGCGTGCGGCGCGGCCGGTCACGATCGAGCGGCTCGAACTCGTCGCGGCCGCTGCGGGCAGTCTCGAGATCGATGTGACCTGCTCCAAGGGCACGTACGTGCGCGTGCTCGCGGCGGACATTGCGGCCCGCCTCGGCACGCTCGGGCACCTCGGTGCGCTGCGACGACTGCGGGTCGAGCCGTTCGCGGCCGAGGCCATGGTCACGCTGGAGCGCATCGAGGCGGAGGTTGCGACCGGTCCTGGCACGCCGGACTGGCTGCTGCCGGTCGACGCCGCCTTTCCGGGTCTGCCCGTCGTGCGCCTCGACGAAACGCAGAGCCTGCGCTTGCGCCAGGGCCGCACGCTCGAGCGACCCGCACGCCTGCCCGATCCAGATGGACCGCTGTGGCGGGCCTACGACGAGGCCCATGGCTTCCTCGGACTGGTCGAGGCCGATTCCGGTGGGCGCCTGAAGGTGGTCCGCCTGTTCGTGCCGGGCGCCGGCGCGGTCCCGGACGCCCCGAAAACTTGAGTCGGATGGGGGCGTACGGCTAGAATGCGCGGCTCAATTCAAAGAGTTACTTCCAAGGTTTCGAGACCAACTATGGCACTCACCACCGAGCGCAAGTCTGAGATCGTCGGCGGCTTCAAGCGCGGCTCGAACGACACCGGCTCCCCCGAGGTCCAGATTGCACTGCTGTCCGCCCGCATCAACGAGCTGGGCGAACATTTCAGCACGCACAAGCGCGACCATTCCTCGCGGCGCGGCCTGCTCAAGCTCGTCACGCAGCGTCGCAAGCTGCTCGACTACCTGAAGGACAGCGATCCCTCGCGCTACCAGGAAGTCGTATCCAAGCTCGGCCTGCGTCGCTGACCCACGCCTGAAGTCTCCGGCCCGCTCTGCGGGCCGGATTCGTTTTCGCCCCTCGCCGGGCAACCCCCGAACAACAGCGGACCCCTCCAACAGTGAACGTCCAGAAGACCAGCTTTCAATACGGTCCCCACACCGTCACCGTCGAAACCGGCCGGCTCGCACGCCAGGCCGACGGCGCCGTCCTCGT
>JAJTCR010000040.1 GCA_021325695.1 Steroidobacteraceae bacterium
TGCCACCTGTGGATCCCGCTCGGCGCCGGTGAGCTCGAGCACCAGGGCAGCGTTCAGCACCAGGGCGTCACGGTGCGGCCCGCGGTCCTCGCCGGCGAACACGGCGCGCATGCCGACGGCGTTGTGCGCGGCATCGCCGCCCGCGAGATCCTGCGGTGAGCAGCGGGCGAGGCCGTAATCGCGCGGATCGCGTTGCGTGCGTTGGACGTGACCCGGGCGCACGTCGTAGAGCTCGAACGGGCCGCAGGGCGTCGGTTCGTCCCAGCCGGGCTCGCCGTGCACGACGAACACGCGCTCGATCGGCATGCCGGCGATCGTCTCGGCCATGAGCCGGGCCGCGTCGCGGCTGTAGGCGCCGATCAGCCCGAACGGGGGCTCGGCGGGGTTGGTGAGCGGGCCGAGCAGGTTGAAGACCGTACGCACGCCGAGCGCGCGACGAACCGGCGCGATTTCCTTCATTGCGGGGTGATAGTGCGGCGCGAACAGGAAGGTGAAGCCGGTCGCGGCGAGGCACTCGCCCGCGCGCGTCTCGTCGAGCGGCAGCGGCAGCCCCAGGCACTCGAGCAGGTCGGCGCTGCCCGACCGGCTCGAGACCGAACGGTTGCCGTGCTTGACGACGCGGACGCCGAGCGCCGCGCTCAGCAGCGACGCGCCCGTCGAGATGTTGAAGCTGCCCGACGCGTCGCCGCCGGTGCCGACGATGTCGACCGCGGCTGGCCCGCCGGGCAGCACGGGGTGACGCGCGAGCCGACGCATGGCCGAGGCGAAGCCCCGCACCTCGTCGGCGGTGAGGCCTTTCGCACGGAGCGCCGCGAGCAGCGCGCCGCCCATCGCCGGCGCCAGCGCGGGATCGGTGAGGACCACGAGCAACTCGGCCGCCTCCGATTCGGCGAGGTCCTGCCGGTTCAGCAGCCGTTCGAGCGTGACGCGTGCCTCGGCCATGGTCCCGTGGTTCCTCACGCCGCGCGGCGCCCGCCCTCGAACTTCAGGAAGTTGCCCATGAGCCGCGGCCCGTCGGGCGTCAGCACGCTTTCGGGGTGGAACTGGACGCCTTCGACGACGAAGTCGCGGTGGCGTACGCCCATGATCTCGCCCTCGGGCGTGCGCGCCGTGATTTCGAGCGCGGGCGGCAGTGACTGCGGTCGGGCGATCAGCGAGTGATAACGGCCGACCTGCAGCGGCCGGGGTGCGTCCTCGAACACGCCGCGACCATCGTGCTCGACCGGCGAGGTCTTGCCGTGCATCAGCCGCCCCGCCCGCACGATCTCGCCGCCGAACGCCTCGACGATCGACTGGTGGCCGAGGCACACGCCGAGCACCGGCACGCGGCCCGCAAAGGCGCGGATCATGTCCATCGACACGCCCGCGTCGTGCGGCGTGCCCGGACCCGGCGAGATGCACAGGTGCGACGGCCCGAGCGCGAGCGCCTGCTCGACCGTGATCGCGTCGTTGCGATGCACGAGCACCTCGGCGCCGAGCACGAGAAACGCCTGCACCAGGTTGTAGGTGAAGCTGTCGTAGTTGTCGATCAGCAGCAGGCGCGGGCGCGTCGCGGTGACCATCAGAGGCCCTCCCGCGCGAGCTCGAGCGCGCCGCGCAACGCGGCGCTCTTCGCGAACACCTCGCGGTACTCGTTCACCGGAACGCTGTCCGCGACGATGCCGGCGCCCGCCTGGAAGCTATAGGTGTCGCCGTGGAACACCATCGTACGGATCGCGATTGCGTGGTCCATGTCGCCGCCGTGGCCGAAATAGCCCACGGTACCGCCGTAGAACCCGCGGCGCACGGGCTCGAGTTCGTCGATGATCTCCATCGCCCGTACCTTCGGCGCCCCGACCAGCGTGCCGGCCGGGAACGCCGCGGCGAAAAGGTCGAAGGCGTCCTTGCCCGCGGCGAGACGGCCGTTGACGCCGCTCACGATGTGCATGACGTGGCTGTACTTTTCGATCGAGCGGTACGGGTCGACATGCACGCTGCCCGCCGTCGCGACCCGGCCGAGGTCGTTGCGCGCGAGGTCGACGAGCATGACGTGCTCGGCATTTTCCTTCGGGTCCGCCAGCAACCGCTCTTCGTTGGCGCGATCCTCGCCTTCGTCCGCGCCGCGCGGCAACGTGCCTGCGATCGGGCGCATCTGCGCGTGGCCGCCGTTGAGCTTGACCAGCGCTTCGGGCGAGGAGCCCACGACCGTGCGCGGCCCGAGTTCGCAGAAGTACATGTACGGCGACGGGTTGAGCAGCCGCAACGCGCGATAGGCCTCGAACGGGTCGAGGTCGTGCCGACCCGAGAACCGGACGGCCAGCACCAGCTGGTAGACGTCGCCCGCGGCGATGTACTCCTTGGTGCGGGCGACCCGGTCGAGGAACTCGTCCTCGGACAGGCTCGCGTCGGGCGGGCCGTAGCGCTGTTGCCACGGTGGACCCGGCAGGCCGCCGCGCAACGCGCGGATCACCTCGCGCCGCAGCGACTGGCGTTCCTGGTCCGACCCCGCGTGCAGCAGCGCCGCCCGCCGTGTGAGGTGATCGAACACGAGCAGCGAACGCGGCGCGACGTAGTGCGCATCGGGCGGCGCGTCGCCGTCCGTGGCAGGTCGCGAGGGCAGGCGCTCGAAATACCGGACGAGATCGTAGCTCGCCACGCCGACGAGGCCGCCGTGCAGCGGAAACCCGTTCTGGGTCACGTCGGGTCGCGGCGCCCGCGCGAGTGCGTCACGCAGGCTCGCGAGCAGTGCGGCCTGGTCCGCCGGGCGTGGGGCGCGCACGCCGTCCACGACCAGGCCGTTCGCGTCGAGCCGGACCTCGAGGCAGTCGCCGAAACCGATGAACGAGTAGCGCGCGAGACGCTCGCCGCCCTCCACGCTTTCGAGCAGGAAGCGGGGCCGGAACGGCTTCAGCTTGAGGTACGCCGACACCGGGGTGTCGAGGTCGGCGGCGATGTCGAACGAAGTCGTCGTCACTCACGGCTCCTCTGTCGCGGAAACCCGGAGGACGGACGACAAAAGACCCATCCCACGGTGCTCGCGGAGATGGGTCCTGGAATCCTTCGAACGAGTCTGAACGCGTCCGGCCCCACTCCTAGAAGTGGCGCCACCACCAGCGAAGTTTGTCGTTGGAAAGCGCGTTCATCTCGCGATGCAGTATCCACGGCGAAGCGGAGAGCGTCAAGAAACGGGCTGCCTGTCGCCCTAGAATGGTCGACTCCTGCACTCGGGCGTTTCCCTTGTCCCCGACCCACCTCGGCGGCGTATCGCTCGCCCGCATCGACGAACTGTTCCAGGCGGCCTGGCGGCGTTACGTGGAGCAGCATCCGCGCGCGGCGCAATGCACGGAGCGCGGCATCGACGGGTTCTACGACGGCGTGCCGATGCACTGGATGCGCGACTGGTCGATGCCGTACCCGTTGGTCGTGGCCTCGGCGCAGGGCGCGAGGCTGCACGACACGGACGGCCACGAGTACGCCGACTTCTGTCTCGGCGACACCGGTGCGATGTTCGGCCACTCGCCGCCGCCCGTCGCCGACGCGATCGCGCGACAGGTGGGGCGAGGCCTCACGTACATGTTGCCGACCGAGGATGCGCTCGAGATCGGCCGACTGCTCCGCGAGCGCTTCGCGTTGCCGCACTGGCAGGTCGCGACCACCGCGACCGACGCGAACCGCTTCGCCCTGCGCGTCGCGCGCGCCGTGACCGGCCGGCCGAAGGTGCTGGTGTTCAACGGGTGCTACCACGGCACCGTGGACGAGACTTTCGTGCGGCTGGCGCACGGCCGGGTCGTGCACCGGCCAGGGCTGCTCGGACAGGCGGGTGACCTGCCGCAACTCGCGCGCGTCGTCGAGTTCAACGACGTCGACGCGCTGCGGGCCGCGCTCGCGCACGGCGACGTGGCGTGCGTCGTCACCGAACCCGTGCTGACCAACTCGTGCATGGTGCTGCCGGAGCGTGGTTTTCTCGACGCCGTGCGCACGCTCGCGCGCGAGGCCGGCACGTTGCTGCTGATCGACGAGACGCACACGATCTCGACGGGGCCCGGCGGATACACGCGCGAGCACGGCCTCGAACCCGACCTGTTCGTGCTGGGCAAGCCGATTGCGGGCGGCGTGCCGGCCAGCGTCTGGGGCTTCACCGGGGAGGTCGCGCGACGACTCGACGCCGTCCGCGCGCGGACTCCGCCCGGACACTCCGGCATCGGCACCACGCTGTCGGCCAACGCACTTTCACTCGCCGCCATGCGTGCCTGCCTCGAGCACGTCATGACTCCCGAGGCCTATGCGCACATGGAGCGGCTCGCGGCCGTGCTCGCGCGAGGGCTGGAGCACACGATTGCCGGGCATCGACTGCCGTGGCACGTCGTCCGTGTCGGCGCGCGCGTCGAGTTCGTCTGTGCACCGGGCCCGCTGCGTAACGGGACCGAAGCCGAGGCTGCGCACGCGCCCGCGCTCGAGCGCGCGATCCACCTGTCGCTGCTCGTCCGCGGTTGCCTGATCGCGCCTTTCCACAACATGATGCTGGTCAGTCCGGCGACGACGGAACAGCAGGTCGAGCAGCTTCGGCATGCCTTCGCCGAGGTCGCCAGCCTGCTGGCCCGACGCTGACGCGCATCATTGGAGCCGCCATGCTGCTCGAACGACTCGAACGGATCGTCGGTCCCGACCACGTGCTCACCGGCGAGCGCGTGAGTTCGCGCGCGGTCGGCTGGGCCGACCATGGCCCGTGTCGCGCCAGGGCAATCGTCCGCCCGGGCACCACCGACGAGGTGTCGCGAGTCCTGGCTGCGTGCAATGCAGCCGGCCAACCGCTGGTCACGATGGGCGGGCTCACGGGGCTCGTGCGCGGCTCGGTCGCCGATGCCGACGAGATCGGGCTGTCGCTCGAGCGCATGCACCGGATCGAGGCGGTGGACGTCGTCGGCCGCACGATGACCGTCGAGGCGGGCGTACCACTGCAGCGCGTGCAGGAGGAAGCGGAGAAGCACGGCCTGCTCTACCCGGTCGATTTCGGCGCGCGCGGGTCCGCGCACATCGGCGGCAGCGTCGCCACCAATGCCGGCGGCAACGGCGTGATCCGCTACGGGATGACGCGCGAATCCGTGCTCGGCCTGGAGGCAGTGCTCGCGGACGGGACGGTGGTCCCGGCGATGAATCGCATGCTCAAGAACAATGCCGCCTACGACGTGAAGCAGTTGTTCATCGGCACCGAAGGCACGCTCGGCGTCGTCACGCGGCTCGTGCTCCGACTGCGCGAGATGCCGCGGAGCACCCAGACCGCGCTGGTCGCCTGCGGCGGGTTCGGCGCGGTGACGCAGTTCCTCAAGCACGTGGACGGTGCGCTCGGCGGCGCACTGAGTGCGTTCGAGCTCATGTGGAACGCGTTCTACCGGCTCGTGACCACGCCGCCGGCCAAGGGCTCGCCGCCACTGTCGCAGGAGCACGACTATTACGTGCTGGTCGAATCGCAGGGCGGGGACCCCGGCCGCGACCAGGCGCAGTTCGAGGATGCGATCGCCGCGGCGCTCGAAGCCGGTCTCGTCAGCGACGCGGTGGTCGCGGGGTCCGAGGCGCAGCGCGAGTCGCTCTGGGCGCTGCGCGACGACGTCGAGACGTTCTTCCGGCTCGGCATGCCCGTCGTGTTCGACGTGAGTTTGCCGATCGCCGAGATGGAGGAGTACGTCGGGGAGGTCGTGGCGCGACTCGAGCGCGAATGGCCGGCCTATCGTCGCTTCGTCTTCGGTCATCTCGGCGACGGCAACCTGCACGTCATTGCGACCGGTCCGCCCAGCGTGGAAGCACGTCGCGGCATCGAGCGTTGCGTGTACGAGCCCCTCGCCGCGCGGCAGGGTTCGGTCTCGGCCGAGCACGGGATAGGCCTCGAGAAACTGCCATGGCTGGCGCAGTGCCGCTCGCCCGCCGAACTCGCCTTGATGCGCAGGCTCAAGCAGACCCTCGACCCGAAGGGGATCCTGAACCCCGGACGCGTGCTCGCAGGCTGAGCCGTCCCGGGGACCACGGCGTCCCGGGTTCCGCGCGTCGAAACTGCGCGCGGGGCTAGAGTCGGCCCTGCTCGAGCAGCTGACCCGTCGCCGGATCGACGCGCACGAGTGGAAGACCCTGCTCCTTCCAGGCGCGAATGCCGCCCTCGAGGTTGTGCACCTCGTCATGGCCCGATGCGGCGAGCGCCTGGGCCGCGCGCATCGAGCGACCGCCGCCGCCGCAGTGCATGACGAGCTTCCGGCCGGCAACGGCCGGGATTGCCTCCGGGTCGAACGTCGACAACGGATAGAGCAAGGCGCCGGGAATGCGTTCGGCAGCGAACTCGCCGGGCTCGCGCACGTCGATCAGCAGCGCCTCACCGCGGGCGAGCGCGTCGCGCAGGTGGGCAGGTCGAATCTGGACGATCTGGGTCACACTGGATCTCCCGGCGTTGCAACGTCGCGACCGCGCATCACTTCGCGCGACCGAACACGTCGAGCGGCACTCGCAGGTAACGCACGCCGTCGGCGTCCGGCGGTGGCAGGTGTCCCGCGCGGATGTTGACCTGCACCGACGGCACGATCAGGTTCGGCACGTCGAGCGACGCGTCGCGTTCGGTGCGCATCCGGACGAACGCCGTCTCGTCGACGTCGTCGCGCAGGTGCGTGTTGCCGCGCCGCTGCTCGGCGACGGTGGTTTCGCACTGCGCGTCACGGCCGCCCGGCCTGTAATCGTGGCACACGAACACGCGCGTCGACGGCGGCAGCGCGAACAGGCGCTCGACCACCGATCGATACAACTGCCGCGAGTCGCCGCCCGGAAAATCGCAGCGCGCCGAGCCGCTGTCCGGCATGAACAGCGTGTCGCCGATGAACACCGCATCGCCGACCAGGAAGCTCACGCTGTCACTGGTGTGCCCGGGCGTCGCCAGCACACGGACCGTCATCGCTCCGAGCGGCAGGTCCTGTCCGTCGTCGAGCAACTGGTCGAACTGGCTGCCGTCAGCCTCGAACTCTCGGCCCAGCCCGTAGACCCGCTTGAACGTGCGCTGCACGTCGAGGATGCCGCGACCGATCGCGACTTCGCCGCCGAGCTGCGCTTTCAAATGCTGCGCTGCTGACAGGTGATCGGCGTGGGCGTGCGTCTCCAGGATCCAGCGCACCTCGAGCGACCGCGAACGACAGTGCGCCACGAGTTCGTCGGCGGCCGTCGTCGCGGTGCGGCCTGACCGCCAGTCGAAATCCAGCACCGGGTCGATGATCGCGGCGACCCGCGTCGCGGGGTCCGCGACCACGTAGGTCCAGGTCCCGGTCGGCGCGTGGAAGAAACCTGTGACGTCGGGCGACATGTGGCGTTCTCGCTCGCTTGCTGGTCCTAGCGTGTCATGGGGCCGCGGCGCGGCGCGTCGGTCCCGCACGACCGTTCGGTGAGCGGTGCGCCCATGGCGGCGAGCACCGCGCGTTGCTGCGGGATGGCCGTCCGCACCTGCCGCTCCTCGAAGTCCCGCAACCGCGTGAAGACGTCCTGTGCGAGCACGCGGTCGACGAACGCGGCCGTGTGCGGCCAGCGCCGGGCGTCGATGCGTTGACGCGCAAACCCGAGGTTGCGGAATGGAACCGCCAGCGCGACGTCGGCGATGCCGATTCGCGCATGATCGAACAGGAAACCGGTCTCCGGGACCTGCGCCTCGAGGTAGTCGAGCACGCCCGGCAGCTCCTCGCGCATCACGCGGTCGATCGCCTCGAGGTCGCGCGGGTTGCCCCACACGCCGGGATCGAGCACCGCCTTGTTGAACACGCCCCAGACCACGACGTCGGCGAGACGCGTGTCGGCATACTCCTCGAGCCAGCGGGCACGCGCGCGGTCGGCGATGTCGGCGGGGTACAGCGGGTAGCGGTCGGGATAGCGGTCCTCGAGGTACTGCGCGATCACCGTGGAGTCGCAGAGCGTGACGCGATCGTCGATCAGCACGGGGACCCGTCGCAGCGGGCTGAGCCGGGCGTACTCGTCGTCGCCGAAGAACGGCGCGATCGGGTCGATGCGGTACTCGAGCTGCTTGAGCGCCAGGCAGGCGAGCACCTTGCGCACGAACGGCGATACGTAGCTGCCGATGATCGTGATCAACGAGGCCGCCCTCACCCGCGCTT